>JARUKZ010000019.1 GCA_029688955.1 Chitinispirillales bacterium ANBcel5
GAATAAAGATCCCAAGCGCTGAAAGCGCGGGATATTCGTTGATGCCATCGAGATTTGTGGGAAAAGGATTTTTATGGGGCTAAAGGCGATGGATTGGGTCACCCCCGGGCGTCAATGGTGAAAGCGTGAAAGGATCCGTTTGGGGGGACCCTTGGGCTATGATCGCGGGGGAAGGGAAATTGGAATTCTTGTCTCGCGGTCTTGCCGTCCCACATTTCCCCAGGTAGGAAACCTGGGGCTAATATAGAAAACCCCTTTGGGGTATTATATCGACGTTCCCAGGCGTTTGATATAGGCAGATGTCCTGAACCGTTCGAGCAGCTCCCCGAGCATGCCCTGAGCGTAGCCGAGAGGCGTTTCAACCTAATGAAAAACTCATTTTCTTGTGGTATTTGGATATGCAGGAGTAATGAAAATTAGAACCCTTTTTTTCATTCATAAGTCACTTAGTAATGAAAATTAGAACCCTTTATTTCACTCCTAAGTCACTTAGAAATGAATATCACAACTCGTTTTTTCACTCCCAAGTCACTTAGAAATGAATCTTACAACTCGTTTTTTCACTCCTAAGTCACTTAGAAATGAATATCACAACTCGTTTTTTCACTCATAAGTCACTTAGTAATGAAAATTAGAACCCTTTTTTTGTTGCTAAGTCGCTTTTAAGGCCAATTGAACAGATTTTTGACCAAAAACGTTATAAATCCGGATAGTTTTTGGTTAACCTGGGAAAGAAAGTGGAAGAAAATAGGAATCGATCATCTTTTCCTTTTTCTTTTCCTGCTCAACGCTCGACGTTTCCCGGCGTTGGTATAGGCAGGTATCGTTTAGTGCCAACGGTATCTTCTTTTTTTAATCATCAGGACCTCAACCCCTGTGCATCGGCTACCGCTCTCAGCAACTATCCCTTTCTCCCACTGGGAGAAGGGGGACTCGTTCAGTAGCTTCTGTTTTGAAAGAGTAGTGATTGGATTGGTAATTCTGACACCCGTTTTAGCATTTAAGATGACTTCCCAACCAAACAGGGTCTCATTTTTGGGTCACAGATGGTTCCGGCAGACCCTTCAGGTACCGATTTCAGGGGTTTTTAATAGTTCGGTAATCATTGCTGCCAGCCCGGGTACGGTCACGGATGGCAAATAATGGCCATCTGAGATGGGCGGAACCCTTGCGGACACTGTCCCGCACATCTCCGCCCATGGGCGGAACCCTTGCGGACACTGTCCTGAACATCTCCGCCCATGGGCGGAACCCTCGCGGACACTGTCCTGAACAAGTCCGCCCATGGGCGGAACTCTCGGGGACACTGTCCTTAATAGGTCCGCCCATCTCAGATGTGCTTAAAATGCTCTCCTGTACCATTTCTTATAACCTGTTTCTATTATAAATTAAGCTCAAACATCAGAAATGACACCTCGAGGGGCGCTAATCGCTCTTCCGGGAGTCATTAGCGAAGACAGTACGGGCAAATCCACCTGTATCGCGGATCAAATCGACGGTCGCAGAGCAGTTCCGGGTGCAGTGGGTGCCAATTTGGACGCTGTGAGCCGTGAGCCGTGAGTTTTGAGCAGGAAAAGGAGAAAGAAAGGCATCTTCCTTTTCCACAATCCCTCACTCTACAATAACAACCCGGTCCCTTCAATATAATACCCCGAAGGGGTTACGGCTCTAGCATGGGGTTTCCTACCCCATGAACAGTGTGAGGATGATTGCCGATTGCCGATTGCCGATTGCCGATTGCCGATTGCCGATTGCCGATTGCCGATGCCGATGCCGATGCCGATTGCCGATGCCGATTCCGATTCCGATTCCGATTCCGATTCCGATTCCGATTCCGATGCCGATTCCGATCCCGATTCCGATCCCGATCCCGATACCCACCACCAAAGCCTCCCCACGCTCCCCCCTCGTGAGTGTCCTCCCCCATCCCCCTGCCGATATATCCGATTCTCAGTCATTAAAATTTTTCTGGGGTCGGACCAGCACAAATGCTCTTTGCTGCCTCTATAGGCCATTTTTTCCTGTTTTTTTCCTGTTTTCAGCCCCTTAGAGCTCGATGGCTACCCCCTCTATCGCATTCTAAGGATGAATATTCACAATTTCTGCGTTTGTTCAGGTGCTCAAATACACCCGAACCTGCAATGCGCGCCAGGAAGGATCTGCTTGTTCTGAGGACTAACCGAGGCAGAGTTACATTAACCGAGGCAGAGTTACATCTTTCGGGGGACGCTTAAACCATTATCCCGGGTGGGAAGAACTGTATCTTTGTATATAATTTAACCTACCCTATGAACACCGACCCCTTCACGCTTGCACGGGGCAAGTACGTTTCTTGGCGCCCCCGTGAGGAACCAGTCACTTGCCACCTGGCGTCGCTGGGGGGTGGCCAACTTCGCCTTGGGCGACCCGTAAGAAAAATTAGGAATTTGGAATTCAAAGAAAAGAACAGTAGGTTTTTTCTGGTTGCGTTTGGCTCTTCTGATTTTATAGAGTCTTTCGGTAAAACCACCCTCATTTAAAAAGTCTTTGGCAAGGCGGTCGACCTGACGGTCCAGGAGGGAACATGCTACTCCAATTAAGACCAATACTGCATCAGCCATTCTTTCGGAGTAAAAGTTTGGTCCAGGTATAGACGGAAATGACGATACAGCTGCAGGTGTCATCGTAAAGATGGATGGAAAATAAACCTCACACCCCGAGGGATCGCGGGACAAAAACGTTAGTCTCTCTATCGTCTTCCTTTCACAAAAACTTTGACATACCTTCCTTCTGAGATGTATACAGTATTATTCACCTCATCGCACAAGTAGTTTACGTACTAAGTCACTCAGAAAGCAGGCCGGGTTAAAAAAGAGAAGGTACTGCACAGACAGAGGGAAAGCAGATGGATAAGCAACCGAAAAACCAACCCTTAAATTTGTTGCTTCTTTGCGGGCCTGCAGGCTCATGTTTTTTCGTGATTATGTTTATTGTTCAGGGGCTTCTCAGAGAGGACTATGATGGATTGCGCTTTCCGGTCAGCTCACTTGCCATCGGTGAATATGGCTGGATACAGATACTTTCCTTCGTTATCACAGGTGTGTTGATTCTGCTGTTTTCAGTAGGGTTTAGAGTTGCCGCAACACGAATTTTCGATAAACACCGCCTGCTCTCTTTTCTTCTCGTCACTGCAGGGGTCGGCTTAATTGGCACAGGACTGTTTCCCAGTGATCCAATTTATGGCTACCCGCCATCAGAGCCACTGAAACTTGCACAATACACAATCTCCGGGCATTTGCATAACCTTTTTTCTTTGTTACTGATGGCTTCTTTTACCCTTGCCTGCCTGGTAGCAGCTAAGGAATACATAAAGGGTGAACTAAAGATGTGGGCAGTTTATTCCACTGCCTCTGCAATCAGTATCGTACTCTTTTTCATTCTTGCGTATATTGGGTATCAGCAAGTACCATTTCTGGTCGATTATGCCGGTCTTTTTCAGAGAGTGAGTATTATCAGCGGAACCTCCTATCTGACCGTTACAGCAATAAAGCTACTCACTACTCAACACCGTGGGTTTACATCTCCTCCCTGATTCTCTCTGATTCGATGATCAGCACATCCTTTTCACCGTTTTTTCCGTAGCTTACCTGCATCGTTGAGAGTGCTTTTTCAGAAAAATAGACCGTTATCCCTTCAGCGGTTTTGAGTTTGCGCTTTTTTGATCCGTTAGAAGCCTGCTTGTCCAGATAGAATGGCTCATCTTCAATTTCGGCATTTTTGAGACAACTTCTGTAGGTGTCACGTAGTTCATCATTGGCATACCCCGCAAAGACTTCATCGAAAAACTCACTATCATCAAAATTATCCCTACTCTGAACAAACTCCTCTGTTCGCTGCTGTACATCACCTACAAATTCCGGCGGAAGCTCATCAAGATGCTTTTTAGATGTGTCTTTAACCACATTCCACAAAGATTCTGTAAGTTCTTTTTGGTTCTTTTTGCGACGAACATTTAAAAAGCCCTGAAAAAAGCCCGAAATACCGTCCTTTACATTTCTATCAAGCACCATCACCACCGGCGTTTCCTCTGACATATCGATAAGAGCGGCCTTTTGCATGGCATCGGGTGATTTGGTAAAGGTATCCATCACATTTTCAAGCATCACCTTTTTGCCATCATTACGATATCTCAAAACCTGTTCATGTTCATATTTGATGATCGCGAAGAACTCTTTTCCCAACGCCTTTAGTTCCATCAGTATCATCACCCCCTTTTTTATCCTCTTATCATCGATCCCATGGGAGTGAAAATTCACCGCAAGCTGCCTGGAACGGTCCACAAAAAGATATGACTCATTTCCTATTGCCTCCAGGTGTTCTCTTACCTGAGACTGGGGATTAAACTCATATGAGCTGCCTTTAAGAATACACCTGGCTCTATCCAGAAAAAAATCCTCGAAGTCACCAATCTCCAGTTCATCAAAAAACGTCGGTTCATCTTCACCGTGATGAACGACATGGAAAATGAAGCGGGTAATACTCAATGATGCAAGTTGATCTGCAGACAATGTAATCATTTATACAGCTTCTCCTGAATTGATTGTGAGCCTTTCAAAGCTAGTAAAAATAACACTTGGGGTGGTGTGAAAAAACAGCACCGTCCCGGTTTAGAGTTATTGCATACTTTTTGCTTTTTTTCAAAGTACGAGCGGGGTATTTTTACACCACACTTTATTGAAAACTACAATTAACACCTTTAGCAAAGAAAGCAATGGGTGAAACAACTACATCTATTAATTTTGAGTTCGGTAACTCTGGTAGTCGCACTACTGATTAACTACCTGTCCAATACAGAACTTATCGGCCCCCAAACAGTAGGTGATGTAAGTGCGCAATACGACACCCTGATCACTCCGGCTGGTTATGCGTTCTCTATTTGGGGACTTATCTATGTGATGCTTATTCTTTTTACCGGCTATCAGTGGTACGACTGGCTTAAAAGCAAAAGTTCAGAAGTGATTGATCAGACCAGCACATGGTTTGCCATGGCTAATATCGCAAATGCACTCTGGGTAATAGTGTGGATCAATGAATTGCTGTTCCTTTCCCTGATTTTGATAGTTGTTCTGCTTTTTTCTCTCTTTAAACTGGTGATTAATTTAAATCTTGAGATGTGGGACGCACCCCGTCACATAATCTTTTTTGTATGGTGGCCGGTTACTATCTATTGTGGGTGGGTAATTTTGGCCACAGGATTAAACCTAACGGTTTTTCTGGTAAGCCTGAATATAGATGGAGAGACGTTGTCTATAGCATGGGCAGTGTTGCTCATAGGGGTAAGCACTCTGGTCTACTTAACACTAACCTACAAAAGAAATATGCGTGAAGCTGCATTGGTTGGAGTGTGGGGATTGGTGGCTATAGCGGTCAGGCAGGCAGGGGTTACTAATTCCATTACGCTCACAGCACTGATTTCTGCAGGTGTCCTTTTGATCTACGTGATATACCATGCCTTTAAAAACAGAGCATTACCCCGCTGACATTCTTCCCTGCTGCTGGAAACGTTTGTAATGAATGGTTTAGTTTTGCGGGGGTGTTGCGAAGAAATCACAAGCAGCTATGACCTTTTTTTGATTGCCGTTACTTGCTAAGATTTATTACAGCGCGGGGGCATCGGGAAAGAACACAACTATTACTTCATCGTAAAACCTCTGCAATTCGTCTTCCGAATACTTCTGGCGTTCACGAAGTTCGCGCATGATCAGTGCGACAAGCATCCTTAGGCCTCTTTCCGGTTCGCGCTTCAGCAGTCTTATACCAAAGTGGATCGACTTTCCAAGGACCTTTTCAGCAAGATCCCGATCAATACTTTTTTCGATGTTTTTATCGATGATATTACCCAAAAACAAGATGCAAAATTTTAATTTCATTTCACGTGTGATCCACGGTGCTCCTTTAAAGCTATTTGCAAAAGTTCTGGCCAACAACACCACTCCTGACTCCGGGTGACGTATAGCCATACTGATTCCCTGGGCTATTGATTCCTGTGCTGACATTTTTAACCTTTCCTAACAGTTACTCAGTGACGATTTTGTTTTGGGTATTACCGATTAGTTCATATTAACACTGAGAAGTGAAAATATTGTCACTCCTTTATTTAATCGCATTACCATAAAGAAAACACAGCTACTATGGTTTTTGCATCAATATCCCCCTGAACAAACCGTCAGTGCATTTTGCTCACCCCTCATGGGCTCACCTGGTATTTAAAAGAGTACATTAAAATGCCTGCTTCTGCTACCAAATAAGCCCCAAACAGTGCCAGTGGACTAAATTGGGGGTAAGTCATTAATTTATCTTTAAATGATGCCGTCATTATTATAAAATCAGGACACCCCAAATTTTTGTTCTTGTTTTATACAAAAAGGCTTAAAAGTTATGATCTTACGTAATAGATTGCAGTATCAGATAAAACTATTTTTCGACAAAGTTTCATCCTTGTTACTATTAGCAAGTCTGCTGCCAGTTTTTATAATTATCTCTATACTAATCAAGTTAGATTCACACGGCCCTGTTATCTTCAAACAAAAACGACTGGGCAAAAATGGCAAAGAATTCACAATATACAAGTTTAGAACCATGTGCGATAATGCTGTTACTATCGGTAAGGGGATATTTGTTGCTGAAAATGATTCCAGAATAACCAGAGTAGGCAAGCTGCTCAGAGCAACGAGCATGGATGAACTTCCTCAGCTCTGGAATGTATTTATTGGTGATATGAGTCTGGTTGGACCACGACCACCATTACCACACCATCCATACAGGTATGAGGAGTACCCTGAAAGCCACCGTAAAAGATTTGAGGTTAAACCGGGAATAACGGGGCTTACTCAGGTCACTGTAAGGAATTCGGTACCATGGGAAAAAAGAATTGCTATCGATATAGAATACATTACTCAGTATAATTATTGGCTGGACATCAAAATCCTGTTTAAAACGGCGAAAAAGGTTTTTCTCAGAGAAAACATTTATACTGCTCAGTAAAAGTATTCACAATCAACTTGCTTGAATCAAGGTACAATATGGAAATCAGGATAAGAAAGTTCATCGAACAGGATATTCCTTATAAAGTGAAGTGGATAAATGATTGTGAGAACAATAAGTATCTTCATTACGATTTACCACTGAGGGAAGATAAAACGCTTGTATGGTTTAACTCGATTAAAAACAGTACAAGAAGAGCGGATTATACAATTACCTGCAATGGCGAGCCTGCTGGCTTAATTGGTCTTCTCAACATAGATAAAGTAAACAGAAAAGCTGAATATTACGTTACACTTGGTGAAAAGAAGTTCAAAGGCAAAGGGATTGCGACGGAAGCATCAGATCTCTTGATCAAAGAAAGTTACAACTCATTTGGTTTAAACAAGATCTATCTTTATACCGAAGTGGATAACACGTCAGCGCAAAAACTTTTTGAACGAATTGGCTTTATCAGGGAAGGCTTACTGAGAGAAGACCTTATCAAAAATGGAAGAAAAATTGATAGATTTGCTTATGGCTTATACATAGAAGAGTATATCAGCAACAGGAATAATAGCAATGCAAATTGATACGGCAACACCTATCCAAAAGCTTAAACATAAAATCAATAAAAATGCAGTTTTCATTAAAAGAGATGATTTGATTCCATTTTCATTTGGTGGGAATAAAGCACGAAAAGCACTGCTGTTCTTTGAAGAATTGCAAAAACAACAATGCGATTGCGTTGTTACGTATGGAAGCAGCAGTTCAAACCATTGCAGAATTGTTGCAAACATGGCAGCATCCAAAGGGTTACGGTGTGTCATTATATCGCCAATCCAAACGGACAAAAGTACATATAACAGTACAATGTTGAAATTGTTTGGTGCTCAGATAGTGCACTGTCATATTTCCCAGGTAAGTGTTACTATTAATCAGACTTTGGATAAATTAAAGTGTGAAGGGTATAAGCCGTATTTTATTGAAGGTGGAGGGCATGGAAATATCGGTACCAAAGCTTATGTTGAAGCCTATAAAGAGATTCAAGAGTATGAATCGGATAACGATCTCTGCTTTGACTATATATTTCATACCTCGGGTACAGGGACAACTCAGGCAGGTCTTATATGTGGAAAAATAATCAATAAAGACAAAAAAAGTATTATAGGTATAAGTTGTGCCCGTAAAAATCCTTATGGTGAACAGGTAATTTTTGACAGTGTTAATAGCTATCTGAAAAGCATTGAAAAAGAGTGTGCTAAATCAGACTTAGTTAACTTTATAGATGATTATGTGCTCGATGGATATGGCAGGTACAACAACGAAATCCTTTTGACAATAAAAACGGTATTAACAGAAGAAGGTATTCCTTTAGACACTACCTATACCGGAAAAGGATTTTGGGGAATGCAAAACTATGTTGAAAAAAATCAAATTACAGGGAAAACAGTTTTGTTTATCCATACTGGTGGAACACCACTGTTTTTTAATGATTTGGGAGAAGTAGCGGAAAATGAATGATTCACTAAACATATTGGTTTTAAGCTGTGGTACAAGGAATAAAATTGTACAATACTTTAAAAAAGCTTTAGGTAATAGAGGTAAGATAATAGCAACCGATTGCAGTGAACTTGCACCCGCTCTCTATGATGCAGATAAACATTTCATTGTTCCGGAAATGAATAGTGAAAAGTACCTGGATGTAATTTTGTCCATTTGCAAAGAGAACACTATTAAATCAGTTTTTTCTCTCATTGATCCTGAACTTAGCTTGTTGGGTAAAAACAGGGAGAGGTTTCTTGAAATAGGAACAGTCCCTGTCATTTCGGATTATGAAGTAGTTGAAATGTGCTTTGATAAGTACAGGTTTTATGAATTTTTGGTTAAAAATGGATTCAAGAGCATAAAAAGCTATACTAACCGATCGCTGTTTTACCAGGATGTAGAGGCCGGAACTATTGAATATCCGGTTTTTGTTAAACCGGTAAGGGGAAGCGCAAGTATAAACATTAACAAAGTTAGCTCTAAAAAAGAGGTAGAAAACCTGTTCGAACGCTACGATAATCTGATGATTCAGGAATTCATGGGAGGTGTTGAATATGGTATTGATGTCTACATTGATATGATTTCAGATGAACCCGTTGCTCTCTTTGCCAAAGAGAAAATTAAAATGAGAGCAGGAGAAACGGATAAGTCCGTTTCAATTAAAGAGGAACGATTGTTTGATCTAATCATTAGTTTTGTAAAAAAAGCAAAGTTTAAAGGAATTATAGATATCGATCTTTTTGAAAAAAACGGCGAGTATTATTTCTCTGAAGTTAACCCTCGGTTTGGGGGAGGGTATCCGCATGCATATGAGGCTGGAGTAAATATACCTCACATGATAATCAATAACGCAAATGGTGTTGCAAATGAGAATGTCATTGGTAACTATGATGAAGGTGTTTGCATGATGAAGTATAATGAGGTAAAAATTATAACTAATAAATGAGGGGTACCAATTACCCCCCATTTAGCACATTAGCCAAATACAATTTTCTTCTCCAAAAGATCCTCATCTCTTGAACTGCTCCCCACTCTGATAAGAAACTCTCCAGGCTCCACAACCCATCTGCACTGTGAATCACAAAGCGCGAAATCGTTGGAGTTTAGAGTGAACACTACCTTTTTTGTCTCGTTAGGGTTGAGAGTTATTTTACGATACCGTTTGAGTGTTTTTCGTGGCCATGTTACCGAGGTAAACAGATCGGTTACATATAACTGTACGATTTCGGAACCCAAACACTTAGATTCGTTTGCAACTTCCACAGTAACTTCAACGGTGTCATCAGAGTTAAACTTTTCTTTGCTGCACGTCATGGCTTTATACGAAAATTCGCTGTACGATAAACCATAACCAAATGGAAAAAGTGGGTCTGAAGAGAGGTCCGCGTAATCTTTTCCATGCTGACCAGGCACGTTATTGTAGTAAAGCGGGAGTTGGCCTGCATGAGATGGCCAGGAGATGGTGAGTTTACCGCAAGGATTTACCGTTCCAAACAGAATATCTGCTATCGCCCTACCCCCTAGCATCCCGGGGTTAAAGGCTGTGAGTATAGCGTTGGCCCTTAACGCAGCTTCTGGCAAAACAAGGGGCTTACTGTTTATCAGAACGATAATAACGGGCTTACCGGTAGACATGATAGTTTCCAGCAGCTCTGCTTGCCTTCCCATAAGTTCCAGTGTCGCCGTACTCTTAAGCTCTCCTATGTACTTAAGATGATCTCCCAGAACAAGGACTGTAAGATCGGAATCATTGACGGCATCAAGCACCTGCTCTGTTTGGGGCGCATCATCTTCAGTTAAAGAGCATCCCTTTATATACTTAACCGACTGCTCTCCCATGTATTCTTCAATTCCATCGAGGAGTGTAACAACACTCTCTCTTGGATGCGTTCCTTTTTGCGTCTGTCCAGAGCCAAGAGACCAATCTCCAAGCTGTGCCAGGATATCGTCGGCATTGGGCCCAATAACAGCAATTTTTCCCACACTGTTTCTGCTGAGCGGAAGGTAATCATTATCATTTTTGAGCAAAACAACCGATTCTCTTGCACTATTAAGCGCCACTTCACGGTGATCATTGCACCCAATAACAGTTTTAGCTCCTGAAGGATCCGGGAATCTTGGATCTTCAAAGAGACCCATTTTAAATTTTGTAAGAAGAATTCTTCTTACGGCTCTGTCGATCAGCGCCTCACTAAGGGCTCCTTCCCGCACTGCATCTATCGCAGTTTGATAAAATGCAGGTGTAGCCATAATCATATCATTACCGGCATGTACAGCCTGTATAACAGCCTCTTTCATTGTTTGGGCCACAAACTGTTCTTCATGCATCCGACCAACACAATCCCAATCGGTAACTACAAAGCCGTCAAACCCCCACTGGTCAACCAGCTTTTCTGTCATAAGGTGTTTGTTTGCAGCACAGGGAGTGCCATCAATCGCCTGATACGCAGTCATAAATGTAGCGCACCCCTCTTTTGCCGCACGTTCAAATGGAGGAAGGAAAAAGGAGTTTAATTTTCTCAGTGATAAATCCGCTTCCGATGCATCAAAACCACCCCTTGTTTCGGAGTACCCCGCATAATGCTTTGCGCATGCAGCGACAGCTCTTAAATCTGAAATCCCATCACCCTGATATCCCTTTATAAGAGCAGAAGCAAACTCTCCAACAAGCAAAGGATCTTCACCGAAAGTCTCCCCTGTTCTACCCCACCGACCATCTCTTGCTAAACAAAGAACGGGAGAAAAGGTCCAGTGCATTCCAGTATAACTTAGCTCGACAGCGGTTATTCGCCCCACGTTCTCGATCAGCTCAGGGTTCCAGCTACAGGAGAGTCCAAGTTGAGTGGGAAAAATAGTTGCACCCTTATGAAAGGAGTGCCCATGAATGGCATCAATACCAAGAATAAGTGGAATGCCAAGACGTGATTTCAGGGCAAGTTTCTGCACATGCGCGGCCTGTTCGTTTAGCACATGAAGCACAGAACCGGGATTCTGCTCCTCTATAACTTTATCAATATTCTCTCTTCCATCAAGCTGCACCATCTGCCCTACCTTCTCCTCCAAAGTCATCACAGAAAGAAGGTTATCGGCGCGTTGTTCAGGGCTGAGATTTGTATTCAGGTACAGTGCACAGTTTTCCATATATGATCCGTTTGTTTGGAGATTAGTAGGGAACTTTCATCTAATAAAATAATTTTACCCGAAGAAGAATTGGGGTGATATTTATTGCCTTAATTTATTTATTGATTTAAACGATACCCCAACGTAGAGGGAATCTAATTATCCATGATTTGGTTGGATTAAATACATGAGGATACATCAACGTGGTTAAATGTTAAATAGCGTACCTATTTAAAACCATACTCTCTTATTTTGTACAGTAAATTACGTCTGCTAATATTGAGGATTTGCGCTGCTCTAGTTTTATTTCCACCAGTTTGCCTCAGCGCTTCAGCAATAGCCTCTCTTTGAATTGTTTGCATATCTCCGACCAAAACACTTCCGTTTCTCTGTAGAGCAGGTGCACGTTGAAGCTGTGGCGGGAGGTGTTCCGGCAAAATAACAGGTCCGTTCACCATAATTGAAGCACGTTCCAAAGCATTGCGCAATTCTCTTAGATTTCCCGGCCAGTTGTAGTTCATGAAGATACGCTGAGCAGCCGGTGAGAGGCGTAGTTTTTTAGAGTACAGTAGTTTTTCTGCCAGGGGTAGGATATCATCCTGGCGCTCCCGCAGAGGTGGTATGACGATGGTAAGGACATTAACCCTGTAATAGAGATCCTGGCGAAAACATCCACTCTGTACAGCTTCTTCGAGAGAACGATTGGTGGCTGTAATCACCCGTGCATCTGTTTTAAAATCACCACTACCACCTACACGTCGAAAAAAACCGTTTTCAAGTACATGTAAAAGTTTGGGTTGTAGTGAAAGGTCCAACTCACCAAGTTCATCGAGAAAAATTGTTCCTTCACCTGCTTCCTCAAAGCGTCCCTGACGAGCCGAAGCAGCTCCGGTAAAAGCTCCTTTTTCGTGCCCAAACAATTCACTTTCGATAAGTGCTGATGGCAAAGCTCCACAGTTTACCCGAACAAAGGGTTTATTGGAACGTCTGCTGGTACGATGAATATACTCTGCTACCACATCCTTACCTACACCACTTTCGCCCAAAAGTAATACTGGTGCATCACAGTTAGCTGCTCTCATTGCCTGAATAAAAACCCTGCGCATAGCCTCACTCTCAGCTACAATTGCTGAAGAAAGTTTCAGATCATCGCGCTGTTTTTTTGTCGCGTCCGGTACTACAAGTATATCATCAACACCAGCAATCAGTTCATCCAAATCAACAGGTTTTTCAAGATAATCACGTGCTCCAGCCCGAATAGCACAAACAGCATCACGAAGATCAATGTATGCTGTAAGGATAATTATTGGAAGGGAACTGTGAACCTGTAAAATCTTCTGCATAGCTTCAAGTCCAGACATGCCAGGCAATCTTACGTCCAAAAGCATAAGGTGACATTTGGAAGCAAGTTCAAGAGCCTCTTCTCCGCTTTGCCCGGACAAGGTACAGTAACCAGCATCCGCAAGGGCACTTGTGATTAGTTTCCGCTGTGCTTTATCATCATCTATTACCGCTATTATACTTTTCTTTGAATTATCCATTAATATTATTCTACAGTAGTGCCGTTATATGTATTTGTGTTATGCCAGCTCAATATTTCTCAATGTAACCATAGTCCCACTGCCCTGCTCAGAAATAATCTTCATCTGCCATCCATGGGATGAGGCAATTCTCTGAACTATTGCCAATCCCAAACCGCTTCCGTTTTTGCTTCGGGTAAAATAAGGTTCGGTAATATGAGGAAGATCTTCAGACGCTATACCCTTTCCTGTATCAGTAATGTTTAATTCGACTTCTGCACCTGTTTTGTTTGCCTGAAAAGATAATTTTCCACCCGAAGCAGTAGCTTTAAGAGCGTTAAGTCCCAAATTAAACAACACCCTCCGTAACATGTCCTTGTCTGCACGTACAAAAAGTTCAGGATCACAACAATTAGATTCAATAGTAACTCCATGATTTGCTTCCATACGCAACAAACCTGTTACTTCAGATAATACCGGTAAAATTGCTATTTTTTCCATGGAAGGTTTCAGAGGACGTGCAAATTGAAGAAAGGTATTTATTCTCCCTACGGTTCTGTCTACTTCATCGATTGCCATGTTAACATCATCTCGATTTTCTCCACCCATTTGTGCTGAATCTGCCAAAGACTGAAGCAAACCACGAACAATAGCCAGAGGGTTTTTGGTTTCATGAGCAAGCCCAGCGCCTAATTGAGCAAGCTGTTTCATTTGCCGTGTAGTTTCCTTTGCTTTCCAAAGCTGCTCTTCAAGATTACGTCGTCTGTTTCTAAAACGTAGAGCTAATGCAGATAAAAAAGTAATAACAGCCAAACTCAACAACGTCACCCCAAATCGCTGATTGGCAATGGTGGTTCTTGAATTAAATTCAGAAGCATCTATTGCTACAACTACCTTGAAAGGACCTGAAGGCAAATCAACCCACTGCTCACGACTACGGCGGTTTCGTCCTTGCCCCACCAGCTCTGGTATCTGCTCTATAAGCTTATAGAAACGAATGTGACCAGAAATCGGGCTCCAAGAATCCTCACTCTCAACGTTTGTCCACTCGTAACCATTCTGAAGCAAAGAGTGATCTCCAGCACTCATAAAGATCTCTCCGTTACCTCCTGCAAGAGCTATCGATGCTGCAGTTGAGGTGTTTACTAATTGTTCTAAAAATTCCTGAAGCCTTCCCTCAATATACTGAGTACTTTGTCTGGCGTGTACATTTATACCTGCACTAACCGCACCAATTACAGCAGAAGCTTCCCCTGAAGTAATCTTGCGTTCTATAGTAAGTGAATTGAGATGTTGAAGATAAAGAAAAATTGCAATGAGTAAGACAAGAAGAATTAAAAACGTGCTGTAGATTTTTTCTTTCAAAGGTATAAAAAACACTTACAAAAACCTTAAGTTATTTTAGAAGTTGTTATCATCCTGACAGAAACATACAATAATATACGTTTCTGCGGATGATAACATTGTAAAATAAACTAATTAAAAAAAATCATCGCGATCCCTGCTGGTTGCGCGATCCATGTTGATTGCCTTGCCTCTCCCCACTGCCATCACGGGCACCACTTCCCAGCCCTCTTCGCGGACCATGCCCCTGACCATCACGCTGCCCTTGGCCACCTCCATCACGTAACCCCTTTCCCATTCCGGAACCATCCCTGGGGCCTTCTCCAGGAGCGGTACAGGTTGTGTTGGCCTGAGCAGAGATAGGCACAGTCATAATAAGTCCTGCTGACAAAAGAAGCATCGTTACACCCTTGATTGTTTTTCTGATCATAAAAGACCTCCTTTACAATTATTATCCAACTGTGTGGATAGGTTATTTAGAAAAACTGCGATTCCTTGATGATCGCTACTCCTGATAACGCAACTTATGTGCCATAGCTACACAACTAGTAAATCAACAAAAAGGGTGTGCAATTTTTGCGCGGTATTTAAAACAGTGAGCATTTTTTGCACACTTTGCACCACTTAATTATCCGACAATAGCTGTTTTAGTGCCTTTTTAATTTGTTCACAATTGCTGAGTTTATCGCTTTTTTGTGCTGTATATGCGTCTTTTTTAAAACGTTTTGTATTTTAATTTATAATTTTTTGTTCACTTTGCTTTAAAAATTGTATATATTAACTACTAAACACAAATTCAAGCTTTTCTCTATTGAAAAATATGATTTGTAATCTGTATTTCTGTTTTACGGCGGCACTATTTTAAAAGGAGATTACATGAAAATACTCATTGCATTAAGCCTCATTACTTTCACTTTGTTATCAACCATTGTAAACAGTGAAGAATCAAACCTGACTCAGGATGGTACCTATACAGTCTCCGGAACTGTCACCGACATAGAAAGCGGAGAACCGATCGCGGGGGCACGGGTAATTATTCGAAGAGGGCAGAGAGCAACAGAAAGTGGCGGGGGTATGAACATATCATGGAAAAATGTAACATGGGTGAATACCGATAGCGGTGGTGCTTATGAGATTGATGGGCTGGAAATTTCTGCTGATGAAAATGATATCTACGGTGCCTTATTCAGTCATGATTATTATAACAGCACAGGTTCACCAAACTTTCTGCTTCTAAGAGACACAACGATTAATTTGAAAATGACTCCCGTGAGTCATGGTGGAGTATATGTTTCAGTACAAAATCATGATGGTAAACCGATGGAAGGAATCACGGTAGTTGCCGAGCAGCAGATGAGTTCTGCCGATGCCTATTTTGGAGTAACTTATTCTTTGGGTATGTGGCATGGTGATCAAATGGTTTCAGAAGTATACAGTGTGAATGTATATAGCGAAAACATTAAAGTTAAAAGTGTAATTTGTACCATTACCACAACTGAAACTGATACACTTCATTTCGAGCTTGAAGAAAGTGATGGTCCCTGGAAAGCCCTGAAAGTAAGCGTAACCGATGAGGGTGGAGAGGTCATTGAGCTTCATGAAGATGCCTATGTTGCACTTAGGTTTGGTAGCAGAGGTGTTGATAGAACTGTTATGGTTTCAAGGGAACTTACCTATGGAGTGTTTACAATTCCTTTTATACCAAGTGAATACGATATCGGTCGTGTAGAGATAAAATGTGAAATATGGAGAGCTGATGATATAGATATTGAGCTTGAGAGTGACACCACTCAAGTACATTTCGACATGAGACTGCGACCGACCTCACCCACTTCTACTTCAAGACAATTCACAAAACACAATAGCAGAATAAATACAGTTCTAACCCTTGATGGATTGAAAGTATCAGGAATAGAAAGCCATAACACCAAAGTTGAATTATTTTCTATAAATGGACGTAAATTATTCTCCACTTGGATTAACCATAGTGATGTAACTATTCCCTTGCCCTCTGAAATTGCCAGCGGGATCCTTATGCTAAGGATATCTATGGACGGAGAAGTTATTAACCAAATGTTACCTTATACTGTTAGATAACAATAATTGACTTAAAGTATTGATTCATAATTTCAAATTCAATTATGACAAACACTAAATATGGGAGTCCTTATGTCGAGCAGAATAAAAAAAAGCCTATTCAGCCGGACAATTTATTTTTTTGTTCCCATTCTTTGTTTATGCGATTTGGTTATTGCCGAGGTGAACATGAGTTTTTCCTCTGATGGACTACAGGTGGAAATAGCAAACAACACAGCATTACCATGGAGACTTGGTGGTGTGCGGTTTAATAACGAGGGGTTTATATGGTCACAGACAAATGTTGAGTACCCCGGTTTTGTCATTGATAACACCGATCGCGGTGAACAAAATGAAGTTGAACTTTTTTTTCCCTCTGCATCTCCCCCAGTTTATACAGAACTACCGCCCGGAAAAACTCAGGTACTCTCTCATCCCCCTGACCCCACTAGTAGCTCTTCAGCGCTAGTTCCCGGCACTCAGTTTCTGCTTCTTAAAACAGCCAGAAGCTGAGTCCTTGAGATTTGATTGTCGATAAATTCTATGGAGTCTGACCTTAGAAGTAACATCTATTTTGAATCTGTCCTTATTCCAATCAGCCATGGAAATGTCTTTGCTGATAATGGTTACGGAAGTGTAGATCGTATGGAAGTTTACTATGAACAGGAATTAACAGCTGAAAACATCCCCGATTCTCTTGAATTAAACTGGCCGGGACGACCAGGCGAAGACAGAAGAGTTGCGAGTGGCACAGAAATAATCTTTGATCCCCTGGAGCCAAACAAACTTACTGCAATATTTACAACACCTTTTCCCGAAGAGATTACCACCTTTGCTGAGAACAGATTATTAGGTGCACATTATGCTTCAAATCCTTTCGATGCCTCTGATTCAAAACAGGTTACTTTTTTTTCTATTATAGACAGTGTGGGACCACTTATTAAAGCAGCCAGTGTAAAAGAAAAAAACACTGCAGGGACAGATACATTAATTCTCACCTTTACTGAACCGGTTTTACAGGAATCCCTTGTAGGCCAGACACTTCTGCTCAGAAAGGATTTTGACGATACAGAAGTACCCATTTTGGTCTTGGATGTCATTCTACAAAGCGACAATAATGATGTAGTAAAAGTTATTGTAGAGGATGCGGGAGAGAATTCTCCTCAGAGGGGTGATTTCCTGAGATTTCATCCCAATGGTGGAGTAGTTGACGGAAAAGACAATGCAGGTGTGCACCCCGATAACAGAGAAGTCAGGCTTGGTTTGATTTCGGTGCCTCCACAGATTGATTCTGCTGCCTACTTTGATGTCAATACAGATGGTGAAGTGGACAGAGCAATTGTTTATTTTGATAAGAGTGTCAATCCGAATGATTTTAGTATGACTTTTCACTGGACATCAGGTAACGAAACCGGAACAATATCCTCAGATAATTTCACCCTGATAGATGAGCGATCTCTGCATGTGGATCTGAGGGGTGCTTTTAGTTTTGATGTTAAAAATCAAACCTCGGGAGCCATGATGGTAACTGTCAGTTATGTTGATCATGAGCAAAGGGTGAGTTCTGCCGTTATAGACAGAGCTGCACCTGTAATAACAAGTGCGCAGTACAGACACGGAGTTTACAATGATCATCTCAGCTCATCTACCGATACACTGATTGTCACTTTCAGCGAACCAGTCGAATATATTTCCCATGACATGCCATTTAATCTGTTCACTACAAGAAACGAATCCCCTGAAGAGTATAACTTTGTATTAAGATTTATAAGACAAATTGGTGAACAACATTTATTCACAGTAGAGGGAAGAGAACCATCATCGGTTCTTCCTTCGAAAGAAGATTCCATTTATATAAACCCACTGGCTGCGGTGAAAGACTACAGTGATAATTCCCAACAGAACAGTAACAATAAAAGAGTAAAACTTGAAATTGATGATGCCACTGAGATGTGGGAACTAAAAGTCGCTCCGATACCTTATTATCAACACACTCCGGTTTATTATGATAACTATGGATACAAAAAAGCGATATTATTTGAACTTTCTCCAATTTATCGTGGGTTTATAGTAGATAATCATTACAACGAGATACGCTTAGACATATACGACCATTTGGGCAATGTTGTATTTTCTGGGACTATGGAACATACAAAGAATTCAGAAGCCTATCGCGCTTTCTGGAATTTAAAAAATCGCAAAGGAAGGACCGTTGCTACAGGGACATACCTTGCAGTAGCAAGCTTCAGTGATGAAACTAATACCAGAAAAAAAATAAACAATAACCATAGAAAATTTTCAGTACTAATTAAATGAATAAACTATGGTGTAAAATCTTTGATCGAGCATTAGTTACATGTTTCTGAGTAGTATCTAACAGGGCCATGGAGTATTGGAATACCAATACTCCATGGCCCTACTTTTTCTTGCTTCCGCTTCATTACTGTAACATTTCCTATCCTCTTCGCCCAACCAACTTCAAAAGATCTTGCGCCACAATTATTTTTAAGGAATAAACACTAATTGCCCAAAATAGATAAAAATAAATCAAATGAAACCAGATATAATCCACTACCTTGATTATCGCAGCTATCTTAATGATTTGGTGACATGGCTTAAGAAAAAAAGTCCTGAACTTTCTATGCGCAAAATAGCAGAAATAGCTGGTGCAAGTTCACCAAACTGGGTTCAACAAGTAGTTTCAAGAAGAATAAAAGCTAAACCAGAAGCGCTTAGGCGAATTTCACAATTTTCTAATTTGAGTCATACCGACACCGAAAGATTTGTGCTTCTGGCAGCCTTTGACCACGCCAAGAACCTGAATGAAAAGGATTTGCTGCTGCGAAAGATACTCCGTGATAGACGAAGAGCGAAATATTACACCTTGGAAAACCACCAATATCAGTTTTTTTCAAGCTGGTTCATACCTGTGGTGAGGGAGCTTTGCACTCATCCCCAATTTGATGGAACTGAGGAGTGGATTGCCTCAAAAATTCAGCCACCAGTAAGAAAGAATAGTGTCAAAAAAGCACTTCAGATCCTTTCCGACCTTAACCTTATTAGAAAAGAAAAGAACTCTAAACGTTGGGAAAAAACCACTAATTCCGTTACCACACCATCAGAGATAGCTTCCGTAGCAATAAAGCGCTATCACAAAAAGGTAATGAAACTTGGAGAGGAAGCACTTGAGACAATTCCTCGTGACCAGAGGGACTTTCGCTCAATTACACTTGGTCTTTCTGAAAAGAGGTATAAAGAGATAAAGAAACGTATAGAAGAGTTCTGGTATGAACTTCTGGAATATGCTGCAAATGACAACAACACAGAGCGGGTATTTCAATATAACACGCAACTCTTTCCGATTTCCACTTTAACTAAAGAAAACTCTTCAGATTACAATTAATCTTCTAACCTGCACAGTTTTAAAGAGTTAAGGACGATACGGTTCTTTAATCAAAACACCCGAACTAAATATATTTGTTATGATCCTTTTGGCTTTTTGTGCGGCCGGGCCCGTTTCTGAAGGGTCTCCGGTAAAGTACAATCTTCCGCTCCCATCAGTTTTAAGAAGCGATTTTTCAACAATACTTCTAATACTGATACTATCCAGCCATTTTGTTTCATCTAATTGAACGGTAAGTGATACAGTGTCTCTGCTACCAAGATCAATAGTTTGATCTGTAGGTGGGAAAAAATAAGCAGTAGAATCACTGTTGATTAGAAACTGTATCGACTGTAACGTATCTTTATAATCAATTTCACCCTGAATAATAATCTGGTATTCTTTATAGAGATGATTTGATTCTATATTCGCATCACTGCCCATAGTAGCTAAAGGAGCGAGATCTGCAGCTAAAAATTCATATTTTCCAAAGGGAAGCTTGCAGGTAATAGGCTCAGTAACAGTTTCTCCACTCAGAAGATCAAACACAAATTCTCCCCTAAGGCTGATGGGAGTTTCATAAGCCACCTGAGACTCAGAATTCATTCGTGGTTCCGGAAATCCAATCCTGCTTGCTGAAATATAAACAGATGAAACACGCAAACTCATTCTCTCAAAATCTTCGATTAGAATTTCGCTACTGCTCCTTTTTGCCATTTCTTCTAACTGCTTATCATGTGCACCTTTCATGACCATACTGATTGTTACTGGATTACCAGCTCCAGCACCTCCGGCAACTCCACTATTCTCAGCACATGTAAGCAGGCATAAGACGATTAGTGTATTAACTATTATTGCAAAATTCCGATTGAACATATCCATGTGCTTGCTTATTTATAGGTACATTTAGTTAGTAAGTTAAAAATGGCTATAGTACCCATTTGAGGGTATTTCCTTCGAATACCTATAAAGTACTTTATGTCGTTTAGCGATGATATGGTTTCTGGATCACTCGGTCTCTAAATAACAATGTTCGAAATCACCACCAAACGGTAAAAATGAGCCGCTTGAGCCATTTTATGGATTACTAAATGGTATCAGATATAGGAAAGGAGCTCCTGGTGAGAATCAAGTACCACCGCCTTACAGCTTTCAAGCTGTTTTCTGCTTTGGTGCCCCTTCGCTATCAGAAAACATTGCACCCCAATAGCACTGGCTACCTCATAATCGTGGACACTGTCTCCAATAAAAGCTACCCTGGAAGGTTTTAACCCAAGCCGCTCCATCAACTGGTGACCTGGATCTACTTTCGAAGCCCCATCTATGTTTTGGAGCCCAATAATATGAGCAAAATACTCTGATAATTTCAGCTGACCAACCATCTCTTTAAGGTACGATTCAGCATAGGCGCTAAGAACTGAGTGTGCACCTCCATTGGTAATAAATTTATCCAGAACAGTAAGCACACCATCATGGATTTTGCAGTTTATGCGCCGCTTGTTGTATTCCTTATGAAAAATCTTGTTACATTCACTGAATTCATCGGTGCAGGCAGCAAGGCCAAGATCCTGGTAAAACTTACTAAGAGGGAAACAGAAATTTTCCCGGTAATAATCAAGGCTTAATTCTTTTCTTCCCCTAAAGGTTAGCTGTTCATTAAGAATGGTGAGACACAACCGGCTATCATCTACAATCGTTCCATTCCAATCCCATATTAGGTGATCAAATTGTCTCATATAAGGTAATTCCCTTTGAATTCTTTAGTATCCATCTGTTCTAAATATATAAAATTTTTCAGTTTGAATGGCCCTGAAACCACATGTATCTCAGAAACAAAGTGCAGAAACACAAAACATTCCAACCAATGAAAAAAGGTTTCGGGTATGATTTTAAAATTGAAAACACCAATTTGCAACAACGGGTATCTTCTAGATGAGATAAGTAGTTAATCCTCAAGCAGAGAAGCTAAAAGGGTTTTATCGATCCCCTCTTTTTCGATATCCAATGCCACCACGGATTCCTCCCCGATAACCCAGGAAGTATGCCCCGGAGGTATGGTAGCAATATCACCTGATTTGAATTCCTGTGTTGTTCCATCATTCATTCTTACTGCAAAGCGCCCGGAAAGCACCACCCAGATAATGTGCTCAGAGTCACAGCTCTGAGAACCAATCGACTCAACCCAACTCCACCCGGGCTTGAAGGTCATTCTGTATACCTCAATACCACCGATATTAACCAGCTCAGACTTAAGGCCGGGATATTCCTCAATTTTCTCGGGGCTTTCAAAACTCTTTTTAATTAGTTCTGCCATTGTAACCACCTTTAAATTTGACTGCACAAATGTTAGGTAAGGTAAGCAGCAAAATCAGATCCAACGTCAGGAGGGTTAAAACTGTTTGAAGTGAAAAAGCAGCTCCGGACGAACTCTCGCTTTTACATCTTTGGTGAGGCACTAAAAAAAGCGCCGCAAACAGTGTTTGTTGCGGCGCCCAATTGTACAACAGAAGCGCTACGGCGCTCTATTTTTTTTCTAACTGAATAGTGTCGGTAGTAATATCGCACACTTCCGAGGGACCGAAATACTGAATCGGTCCCGGATAGATATAGTCATCCTCAAGAGCCCATGCTTCACGGTTATAAGCATATTCATGGAATGGCTTTCCATGTAACTCAACCAATGCCTTTTTGATAACCGGTTTGTCCTTACCATGGCGACGCTCAAGATTCATCATCATTGTAAGAGGAATACCTCCGGCGATCCACTGATCTGCAGGCTCTGTAAGATTGCGAACAGAAGAGAGATAACCGGTTTTTCCCGCACCAATCAAAGCTGACGCGGTATAGCCAAGACTGTAGCAGTAATCAGCATCAAAGTTGGAAGGTGCTGCGCAGCGTCCTTCATAGCCAAAGAAGTGGTTAAGAGCGTTGAACTTGCCGCTGAAATTTCCCTTTACTTTCCACTCACGAAGCAGATCACTAACCATATCGATAAGAAGCTTTTCTGTCTCGATGCGTGACACCTGTACGTTGCCGTGAGGATCACGGTCTGCAAGAAGCTGATACTGGATAGATTGGGGAAGACTTGAAAATACATGTGATGTATCTGCACCAAGCTTACTGTTCACAAACTGAAACTTATCATCATCAAGCAAGCTGTCAAAATAAGTAGCATTCTCAGCAAGAAGATCATTGAGTTCACTAATAAGCTTTTTCATCTCTGGTACAAACTCTATTAATCCTTCTGGTATTAACGCTATACCAAAATTCTTACCCGCGTCAGCACGCTTTTTAACAATGGTAGCAATTTCGGTAACGATTTCACGCAGTGTTTTCTTCTTCTCCGCTACTTCTTCACTGATAATTGTAACGTTAGGATGTGTTTTAAGCGCACACTCAAGAGCAATATGAGAAGCGCTCCTACCCATCAACTTAATGAAATGCCAATACTTTTTGGCAGAGTTTGCGTCGCGCTGAATATTTCCGATAAGCTCAGAGTACACTTTTGTCGCAGTATCAAACCCAAATGAAGCTTCAATCCATTCATTCTTAAGATCACCGTCAATTGTTTTAGGACACCCAATAACCTGAATCCCGCTCTCTTTTTTCAAACAGTACTCCGCAAGCATACAGGCGTTTGTGTTGGAATCATCACCACCAATCACAACCAAAGCAGTAATACCAAGTGTTTTACAGTTTTCAATTACCTTATCAAACTGCTCTTCAGTTTCAAGCTTAGTTCTTCCCGAACCAATAATATCAAAACCACCGGTATTTCTGAAACGACCAATCAATTCGTCATCAAATTTTACATACTCATTATCAATTAGACCGCTAGGACCACCAAGAAAACCAAATAACTCGCTGCCGCTGTCTATTTTATTGAGCCCATCATAAAGGCCTGCTATAACATTGTGACCACCGGGAGCCTGCCCACCAGAAAGAATCACCCCAACTTTCAAAGCACCAATCTTCCCCTGAGCAGGAGCATCAAAATTCACCACCGGAAGCCCGTAAGTATTGGGAAAAAGCTCCTTAACTTCAGCCTGATCACCAACAGACTCGGTTGGATCACCAACTGACGCGTTCACTGCACTTCCATGCTCTGCCAACACCTTGGGCAATTTTGGCTTATACGCTGCACGTGCGCTCTGAAGCGGAGAAATTGATTTGGACATTATTATTCTTCCTTTTCTTTAAGGTTATATATACAGTAATAATATTCCTATAGTACCAGAAAATTAAAACATAAGAAAATACGCTTTTTCAGGACAAAATCAAAGGCAATAATTTTTTATACGGATGTTTTAAAATAAAAAAGTATGATGTAAGATTTATCACCGAATGCCTTATGAACTACAGCTACTACAGTCAACATTATGGCTAAGCTTGCAGCCACTCTAAACAGCATCACTACCCTAATCACTTCCCGTTTCTTGTTTTACAGCTATTTTACTTACACAACATTTCACAAACCTTCACTTTTACAGCCACTGAGTTGAGTTTTTCCACTTGGTTGGTGAATAATTAAATACTATCTTACATCATATTGATAACCACTATCATTAATGATAGTAATGCGATAAACCCTTAGCACTACATGTGTTTCATTTACCTGTTAAAAGAGAGGGAGTACATGAATTCAAAACTGTTATTAAGAAGGATTGTTCTTTTCTGCGTTGCCATTGGTTTTCCCTTGTTCGCCCAAACTCAATTACCCCAAATAGACGTAGTTGGTGAAAAGGAGGATGAGTCGGAAAAGATAACCGGTTCCTACGAAACAGTAGAACAAGAGACGCTTGAAAAGACAAAACCGCTCAGTACACAGGATGCACTTCGCCAGGTTACCGGAATAAACGTGGTTGAAACCGATGGACATGGTTTCTATCCACGAATCGGAATCAGGGGACTTAATCCGGACATGAGCAAAAAAGTGCTGCTTTTGGAAGACGGGGCCCCGGTTCAGCTTGGACCATTTATCGATCCTGCAGCGTATTACAACCCACCAATTGAGCGAATGGAGCGCATAGAAGTGCTTAAGGGCAGCAGCTCACTTCGCTATGGTCCTTCCACCATAGGAGGTGCAATCAACTATGTTACACGCAAGCCTAAACCGGGACGCAATGCCCTTTTCTCTCTTTCTGCCGGCAACAATGACTACTTGTCGTTACTGGGTGAGTACGGGGATATGTGGGGAAACTCACTTGGCTCTATATCAGTTTTGCATAAACGGGGTGGTGGTTTCAGAGAAATGCCTTTTAGATTAACAGATGTACTCTTGAAGTGGGGTACTGGATTAGGCGAGGACCACTATTTAGGTATTAAGGGAACTTTTTATGACCATGTTTCTAACCATACCTATCTGGGTTTAACGGAGCGGGAGTTTGAAGAAAACCACCTGCTTAACCGTGCTCAAAACGACGATATGTTTGTCCGCCGTTACTCTGTGGATCTAAATCATGAGTATGTGATAGCTGATAATCTGATCTGGAACACTCTTTTTTACTGGAACAACGCAACAAGAGACTGGTGGCGCGAGGACTTTGCCTTTTCTTCTTTAGACACTGTAGATGCTTACGGGGCATCTGTTGAAGCGGGTAACAATTTTATGCGCAATTCAGTTGGCGGCCGTCTGCGTGAGTTTAATGTTATGGGTATAGACAGTCGTGTTGAACTGGAGTACCAACTTTTGGGAATGGAAAATTCCGCAAGTTTTGGATTTCGCCCTCACTTTGAGTGGATGGAAAACCGCAGAGTTAACAACCAGGAAAGTGCAACTGCCAGAGACGGGGATTTGGCACAACACGACAAACGAAGAGTTAAGGCACTTGCTTTCTATGGACTTAACAGAGTAGATCTGGGTAATTCTTTCACTCTAACACCGGGTTTAAGAGTAGAGTATTATAACTATAACAGAAACATACTACGGTGGGGTGATACCCGGGTCGACACCGAGAAAGTCCACAGTAACACAGTGTTGATTCCCGGAGGAGGGTTTGTGTATCGCGCTATGCCACAGGCCCACATTTTTGGAGGGGTTCATCGGGGATTTGCGCCACCAAGAGTAGCTGATGCAATAGATAATAGTGGTGTTGATGTTGAGCTGGATGCAGAACGCAGCATTAACTACGAACTTGGTGTCAGAGGTACAGTAGGTGGCTTGCAGTATGAGCTTGCAGGATTTAGATATGATTTTGATAATCAAATTGTTCAGGCCAGTGAAGCGGGCGGTGCAGCGGCTGGTAATTACACCAATGCCGGTAAAACACTCAACCAGGGTATTGAGGCAGGGATAAAGGTTAATCCTTTAGACCCTCTGTCAATAGATGTTAACTATACCTGGATTTCGGTTGCAGAGTTTACCACTACCCTGTTAAATAATTCAGGTGATACAGTTTACCATGAGGGTAATCGTTTACCGTACTCACCAAATCATCTGGCAAATCTACGGCTTGGATATTATCTTGGCCCTGTACATCTGGGTGTAACATACAGCTATGTAGGTAAACAGTACTCAGATTTTGCCAACACAGAAGAGGGCTCACCAAATGGAAGAAGCGGTGCTTTGCCGGCCTACTCTCTTTTGAATGCGGATATTACCTGGAATATCAACAACTCTGTAGATGTGTATGGAAACGTAAAGAATATTTTGGATGAAAAATACATATCTTCCAGAGCACCCAGGGGTATATTTCCCGGCTTAAGCAGAACAATTCGCATGGGAACGAAGGTAGCGTTTTAGGTTGGCCCCTCCTGCGCCAGTACGCTACGGAGGTATCATCTTTCGCTCGTTTGCTGATACAGCAGCGAGCGAAGGTAATATTTCAAAAATGCCTCTTACTGAAAGCATGCCCAGATGATGAACTTCAATCCGCACGTGCATTCTGTGGTTCCCGAAGGTGTTTTTCTCCAAACGGGTGAGTTCGTCGGGCTGCCTGACGCACCTATGCACCGGGCCGAGGAACTCTGGCGTGAACGTGTTTTCGCACTGCTGCTTGATGAGCACAAGATCGATGAGGCGACCGCCGGTTCGATGCGCACGTGGCCCCACTCCGGGTTCAGTGTCGATTTCTCGGTGCGCATCGAGGCCCACGACCAGGCCGCCATGTCGCGTCTGGTTGGCTATATCTCGCATTGTCCGATCTCCCTGGCACGCATGATTACCCGCCCGCTGAGGGCAAGATTGTGTACCGGGCCTCGCATGCCAGGTGCTGGGCATTCCCTAAGTCCGGTGAACAGACCGTTATGAAGGGGATACCTCGCAACCATGAGATATTTGAACCCTTGGATTTTCTCGCGGAGCTCACGCAGCATATTGTCACTTCGTTCCCCTCATTAAGGTGTACAGGTGCTACGCACCTATTCTATTATGCCTATTGTAGAGTCCCGGCAAAGGCGAACACCAGTTACGCTATTACGGCTGGTATAGTAACAAGAGTCGGGGCATGCGCCAGAAGGTGCTGCGCGAAACGCTTGTTCCAAAGCCCACGCAGCCCCTCACCCAGCAACAGCTTCGGTTCAGGCTTACCTGGGCAGCGTTGATCCAGCTTGTGTACGAGATCGATCCTCTGACCACGAAGTAGCGGCGAAGCCAAATGCCCCGGCTGCGGTGCCACGATGAAAATCGTGGCCCTGATTGACCATGATAAACAACCCGATGTCGTAGAGGGCATCCTGAAGCACTGCAAGCTATGGAAGGAGCCCATGCAGCGAGGGCCGCCGGCCGGTGCTGTTGCTGATTCCCAGTCCGGGGCACTGACCTACGACCCGGGATACTTCGACCAAACATGCGCCTGAGACTGCCCCGCCGAAAAGTCAGTTTGCGTGAGCTATACCCGGAAACGAAAAATCGTTGCCCGACGGGCCAAAATCAGCTATATTTGAGTTGCAACCCACCCGAGGTCACGGCCAGGTAAAGCCGTTACGAGATGTTCAATGTTTGTTTGCGCGGGTAGCGGCCCTCAGTTTAGTCCCGGTTATGGCGTGAGCGGAGAAAAGGAGAATTCCTATCCATTCATTCCGGGCACTTTGTCCACATTCCCGATATCTGGAAGCATAAAGCCGAGAATATTTTTGCGAAACGGGTATTTACATTTTTACTCGACAAAAACAAAATAAATGACGAAATTGCCGGGAATATATCAAATTTCCTATCAGTTAATAAAAATTATACAGAACAAATGATTCCCAGATCCTGCCAGCCATTTCAACCACTCCAAACCGGGGCGGCAGGGATGAGGGGTAATGGAGTTGGAGTATTATACCGGAGTGAAGATGATGCATGTCGCCGGTGCGGGGATGCCTCCAGGGCTCCTCAGAGCGCAGCACACCATAACAATGTAAAGAAAATATCTCATTGTTTTTACATTTAGTGAGCATGACATCATAAAGCATTATATTTTTATTAATAAAAGAAAAGTCTGTTTCAACTCCCTCATCTACCGAATGGTCTTCCGTTGCGAAACCTTCCTTCATGCACTTCATAAGCCTTTTTGCGGCCTCTTCACTGTTGTCGTTTTCAAGTCGGCCCATGGTAATAACCATCATTTTCACCTCTGTCTTGTAACGCTTATCCGATTCAACCATTGTACCGAACATGTGGTGATACCGGCTTGCCGGCATTATGGCAGGATTGTACTTGAAATTTATTGAAAACGTACTATAGATATTGTTGCCGCAATCAAACCGTTGTGTCTCTTCGTGAGGAAGAATCCATTCCAAATTCCGGGGCAGATGATAACCGACATTGGCTGTTTTCTCATAGTAACTGTTGTCTGTAAGAATTTCTTCATCAGAGTGCATGGAAAGATTTTTGTAAATAATCTCATTGATGGCTTCGACCACCAGCGCCTGGGCTTTCTCAGGGTCCGTCAGCCGCTTTCTCTTGTCATTAAGAACAGAATAGGTATGGAGCAGCCCGAACACTCTTGCTCACTGAGATTATCGATCATCTCCTGAAGCCCGCTGCGGGCAGAAGGATCGGTGATTTCATAAAGGATAAGGTTTTTAAGCCTGGCGTGAGGGGTAAACATGTTTTTATATACCCCCAGCCCGATAGCAGCCGGCACAATGAGTAGTGCAGTGATAAAAATGACGGTCGTTTTTTTCATACTACCTCCGGAGTTTAAAACAATCTAAATGATAAAAGCAAGGATGTCAAAAATGTGTCTATGAAGTTGATCCACTCAAATGTCTTAAGCGATGCACTGAGCACAGCCGAGGTGTGCAGCGGCACCATGAATCCTGACAAAAAGTCGGGACTGGATTACAGGTACTTCGATCAAAACTGTCTGTGATTCCTGCCGTCCCCCGGGCGGCTTATGTGGGCTTCCAAAGATATGGGGTGACCGATCTGATAATCAGTGAAGCGAGTCCTTTCTTCTCGATTACTAACCTCAGTTTTTGGGACTGTGAACTAAACTCCTTCAGCTGGATAAGTCTGTTGCCCGACGGGCCAAAATCAGCTATATTTGAGTTGCAACCCACCCGAGGTCACGGCCAGGTAAAGCCGTTACGTGATGTTCAATGTTCGTTTGCGCGGGTAGCGGCCCTCAGTTTAGATACGGATATGGCGTGAACGGTGAAAAGGAAATGCCTATTCTTTGTCAAAATACCTGAAAGCATGCCCAGAACCAATCTTCACGTATTTTTCAAAGGATTGTGCTTTGCTTAAGGCTTCAAATGCAAAGTAAGCATTTATTTTCCAGGGACTATATTTTAGAGTAGAATGGCATTTGCCTTCATTATGCTGAGCAAGTCTTCTGCGTAGATCTGATGTTTGCCCACGTATTGATGTGGAGGGTAATTGAGACTTTCGAGTATGTACGTATAATACATATATTTACCCCCTCTGTTTTAGTAGTGACAATCTGAGTTTATCGCTTAAAAACCATGTAATTGCAGCGGATACGAGCCCGCCATCCGTAGCTCGGAGCTCTGGTTAGACAAAAACCCTCCGGCGCGAATACGCTACGGAGGGCACCATCTTTCGCTCCTTGCCGAGTACAGCTCCGAGCGAAGGATGGTGGAGGTGAGGGGAGTCGAACCCCTGTCCGAAAGACAATCAACATGAACCGCTACATGCTTAGTCTACCTTTTAAATCTCATCCCTCAAGTCGCCGGTAAACAGGCTACCTAAGAGACCAGAACCTTTATCTCACCCACAGGCCGGTTCTTCCCGTGAGCCAGCACCCTAATCTGCTCAACTACGTACGGGCACACTCCGCAGTCGAGTCGCCGCCTTTAGTTAGGCAGCCATTGCGAAAGAATAATCTTCGGCAATTATAGTTTTTATCGGATGATTAACGAGGCCAACCGATATCCTCGGCATGCTGTCCAGTGCCTTTTATCTCCCGTCGAAAGCCAGTACACCCCCTGAATTGAGTTTGCCGTTTTTCTTTCTAATTAACCCTGAATTAAGTTACGATTCAAGGTGATAAAAATTTATTGAAAAACAGGGCTACAGTAAAAAATGTAACCGCAAAAAAAAGTCTTATGTAATTTAATAAAAGTAACGGTTAAAGAGGACTAATATTTAAAAAAAAGAGTGTTTAACTACAAATTACAGTTACCAAGATATGGGCCTGCAACCAGTTTGTTCAGGCCGATTCTCTGATAATAAATTTGGTTTGGAGCTCTTTGTGCTTAACTCCGGCTTCTCTTCCCTCAATTTTATCTACAATCATATTTATAGCATAATCACCCATTTCCAGTTTGGGCTGCCTTACAGTCGTAAGGGCCGGCTCCAAAACTTCAGCAGCAGGAAGATCATCATACCCTACCACAGCCAGATCAGTGGGAACAACCACACCCTTTCTCTTTGCTTCTTTAACAATTCCTACCGCAACCATATCCCCTGCCGGAACAAACACAGCAGTAACCTTGGGGTGTACCTCAAGGATTCTTTGAAATACCTGAAGGCCGGCCGCCATAGAATCATCCTCAAGCTCGAAAACCAGCTCAGAATTAAACTCAATTCCATGTTTTTGCAAAGAGAGTTTATAGCCACTTAACCGCTCAGCTGTGGGCAATCCCTGTTTGGATGAAGTAACACAGGCGATCTGCCGATGCCCCTTTTCCACCAGATAGTCGATTGCATCCATCGCTCCCCGCTCATTATTTACATACACAGAATCCAAAGATTCACACTTCCGTGCAACCACAATACTTGGCACACTTTCATCCCTGAAAACATTGAGATCTTCGTCGGTAACGGTAGAACTAATGAGAATCACCCCATCGATTCTTCTCTCTCTTGCAAGTCGCTGGAAAAGCTGAGACTCATTTTCCTTTTGCCCTATAGTATCAAAGAGCTGAACGGTATACTCAATATCACGATTAGTGCTCTTTATCCCCTGAAGAATTCTTACCACAAATGAGGATGCCAGATTTGGTACAATAACCCCGATTGAGTTCGATTTTCTTGTCGCCAGACCACGTGCAATAACATTGGGGTAATAGTTCAGTTCTTTTGCTATTTTAAGAACTTTTTTCCTTGTATTTTCGGATATGTTTGGTTTATTGTTAATAACCATAGAAACCGTTGCGGAGGTAACTCCCGCACGTTCTGCAATATCCTTAAGTGTCACCGTCATAATTTCCCCGCCTTTTAGGAATATATACTAACCTTTTTGCCCTACAGATTAAAAGAAAGTGAAAAAGATACACCCGCTCCAGGACAAAGAGCCAGATCTGGCCTGACCTTTGTTTTTTCAGGCAGATCACTTAAATGCGCATCCACAACAGCATCAAATATAGAGTAAAGGTATACAAAAGCAGCATACCACATAAATGTATTTCGTTTTGAAAATGCCGAATCATACCGCCCCTTCCAGTAACTGAGATGTTCACTACTCAACCGATTCTCAACAGTTGAGGTATCTCTCATAAAAGCGTATTGAGCGGAGGCATCCTGCATGAGTCGGTGATAGTTAAAGGCTGTGAGGCCCAAAGAAGCCTGAGCCATAATTATCAGTCCCGCTTTAGACAGAGAACCGTTATAAAGCTGCCCCAGAGCAAGCCCCGGAACCGCAGAGAGTAAACCGGCTGTCTGCGGGTCCTTTTGATGAGCACTTGCCACCAACTCTGAACTCTCAAGTGCATCTAAAAGACTAAACACGTAGCCCCCTACCATCCACCCGATGGCATTGATCGATTTATACCTTGCCTCCCGGGTCTGATAATCGGCCCTGGAAGAAAGAATAGAGTACTGAGCCAGAGAGTTGTAAAGTGAATCGGGCACCGGCCCCTCAAAATCATTTACTTTTTCCCTGTAAAACCTAAGGGAATCGTTAAACAGATTAAACTCTCTTTTATTTTTTCTTGCTTCCCGTGCCCAGTGTCCGGCCACAACTCCCGTAACTGCTTCAAATGCAATTACCGTTCCACCCTTAAAATACTCACCCTCACTGATTTGCCCCAGTCCAGGTAGCAGTGCAGAAAAAATCACTCCCCTACTAACCGAAGCTTCCTGCTCACCATGAACCTCCCGGCTGGCCCCAGCAATCATGACGGTAAATAAAACAAGGGCTATGCAATAACTGATAGTTTTATTCAAAATTTAACCCCTTAAACAAAATAATACGCGCGCATATCCATATTCCACTTTCTTTATTCTCCTCACTATAACACCTCTAATTGTAAAAAAATTATATTCACTAACCAATTTTCCTCTCGGAACTCTGTGAAATGCTTGTAACCAATTGAATAGTAAAAGTACTAAATACCAAAACCAATTAATACAGGAGGTGAGAAATGGCCGGTTCTACAGAAGGTCAGAAATTAGAATTTCAGACCGAAGCCAAGCAGCTTCTTCATTTAATGATCCACTCTTTGTACAGCCATAAAGAAATATTTCTTCGGGAATTGATATCAAATGCTTCCGATGCACTTGATAAGCTTAGATTCGAAAGCCTCACCAATCCCTCAATTCTTGATAGCAGCACAGAGTTGGCTATAAAGGTAAAAGCAGATAAAGATGCCAAGACTATTACGATCTCCGATAATGGTATTGGAATGAGCCGCCAGGAAGTAATCAAGAATATCGGCACAATAGCCCGCAGCGGCTCGAAAGCATTTATAGAAAAAATGACTGGTGATCAGAAAGCCGATTCAAATCTCATAGGCCAGTTTGGTGTGGGGTTTTACTCTGTTTTCATGGTAGCTTCAAGCGTGAAACTCACTACCAAACGTGCTGGAAGCGATGAAGCCGCGGTAGTGTGGGAATCAAACGGAGAAAGCCAGTACTCACTCAGTGAAACGCAAAAAGAGGATCACGGTACCGAGATAGTAATCTACCTCAAAGATGAGGAGAGTGAGTATGCCCAGGACTGGCAAGTGCGATCAATAATCAAGAAATATTCAGATTTCATTGCTTTTCCAATCTATCTCCCTAACGAAAAAGGTAAAGAGGAGGTCGTTAATCAGAGTAAACCACTATGGTTACGTCCAGCTTCAGAAATCACTTCAGAGCAGTATGAGGATTTCTTCACCAGCTCGCTTGGTGGATTTGGCAAACCCCTGACAATTCTTCATAACCGTGTAGAGGGTATTTTGGAGTACACATCTCTTCTGTTTATCCCCTCCAAATCCCCCTTCGACCTCTTTTCCATGGAGCGTAAACATGGTGTAAAACTCTATGTTAAACGGGTTTTTATCATGGATAACTGCAAAGAGTTACTGCCTGAGTATCTAAGGTTTGTACGCGGTGTGGTGGATTCAGAGGACCTGCCACTGAACGTATCACGCGAAATACTACAGAAAAACCCTGTTATTGAGCGCATATCAAAAGCACTTGTCAACAAGATACTAACCAAGCTAAAAGAGCTTTCAGAAACAGAGCCCGAAACGTACCGCACATTCTGGCAGGAATTTGGCCCTGTTTTTAAGGAAGGGATTCATTCAGATTTCGAAAACAAAGAACAACTTCTTGAACTCGTTCGGTTTCAATCTTCAATGGGAGCCTCAAAAGATGATCTGGTATCGCTCAAACAGTACGTCGGACGCATGCCTCAGGATCAAAAGCACATTTACTATATAACGGGTGATTCAAGGGAAATTGTTGAGAAGAGTCCACATCTTGAAGTATTCAGGGATAAAAGTATTGAAGTGCTTTATCTGGTTGACCCCATTGATGAGTGGATTGTAAATGACATCTATAACTTCGAGGGCAAAGAGCTTAAATCCATTACTCAGGGGGATTTGGATCTTGGAGATCTTGGTAAGGAAGAGAAAGAAACTCAGGAAAAGACAAAATCTGAATACAAAAAGCTCTCTGAGAGAATAAAAAACATCCTTAGCGACTCGGTTAAAGAGGTTAGAGTAACCACACGCCTTAAAGACAGCCCCGCCTGTCTTGTTGCCGATGATAATGCTATGGGATCACATATGGAGCGGCTCATGAAAGCAATGGGTCAGGAAGTCACAGAGCAGAAACGTATTCTTGAAATCAATGCAGAACATCCTATTTTGCAAAACATGAACTCCCGTTACGAGAAAGATCCCAAAGATGCGCACCTGGAGCAGTGGGCACATTTGCTTTTTGAAGGCGCACTTATTGCCGAGGGACAGATGGTTCCGGACCCTCTGGCTTATTCAAAACGGGTAAATGAGCTTTTAATAAAAGTAAGCAGCAGTTAAACGCAATCAGCACCATGGTTATAAGAGGGCAGGAGTTAATTCCTGCCCTAATTTATTTAAAAACTGATTTATTTTGTGTGCGGCAGGTATAAAGATTTATTTTTCAGTAAAATAAAGATCCAGCTATACTCTTCAAAGGGACTCGTATGCCTACAAAAAAAGGATTCAAACTTTTTTCATTCATTACCGCTCTATTTTGCACTACTAGCTATGGATTTGTTGGTGCAGGCATCCACTATGGATTAGACTTTAGCCTCGATATGAAAAGCGCCTCTCCTTTTGAGGAGAGAGTATCGTTTATAAAAGATCCTGTAACGATCAGTCTGGGCGCAAATGAGTTCACCTTCTCTGAAGAGATGCCATTTATGTTTGTAAGCCGAAGCAATTGGCAAAGAACCCTTTTTAACCTGGGGGGGAAAGCTTATCTGGATAAGCTACCATTTCTTGATGGCATGGAGATTTCTGCCAATTTTGGTGTATGGGAATATCTTGGTTTTCTTCACTATATCGACGTACATGAACTCAAAAACAGTGCTACAGTCGAAGATATAGAGGGAATTATGGAGGCGCCTGAGAGTAATGCACAGTGGTATACCGATCAGGCCATGACTCTGGAGGAGTTCGACCTTTCCTATCTTGGTATGAAAAACACTCCGTATGCAAGACTTCACATAGATTTGTCTGCCAGAAAAAACCTGGTTTCCTTTCCTCCTTTTCTAAACGTGATAAATGTCTATTCCGGTGCAGGAATAAGCATGCATTTCTCTACCCCTATACTCAGCAACAAACTGATAGAGAATGTTATTTCCGATAACAATTTTGACCTCGAAATGCTTCAAAGCGATCCCTCAGAAGCAGAGGAGGTGTGGGAAAAAGTTGTTGAAAGGATAATTGACGGACTTGCACGTCCTACTTTTGGTGCCCACATTTTGCTCGGCACCAGTGTGAAAATTCCCGCTATTCCTGTCGGTATCTATTTTGATGGTAAACTTTTGATGCCTATAGGCTCTCTTAATCCCGATGTCGACCTTCGCAGTGTTGGGTTTCTATTGAATTCGGGTATTTCTCTATCATTTTAAGCCACATAAACAATTAAAAACGGAGTTCTTTGGATGGAATTACTACAATCTATACTTTTAGGAATAATTCAGGGTATAACAGAATTTATACCTGTTTCTTCATCCGGTCACCTGGTTTTGGGACAGCTATTCTTAGGCATCGAACCCCATGAAAACATAGTTATGGAAGTGGTGCTTCATCTTGGCACAGGAATAGCCATAATAATTGTTTTCTGGAAAGATATTTTACACCTCGTTAAAAACAGTTTTTCCCCTGACCACCAAATCAGAAATGAAGCGTTGAAATATAACAGCTGGATAATTATTGGCTCTATTCCTGCAGCAATCGTAGGAATAGGGTTTAAAGACACAATCGATGCTAATTTCAGCAATCCCTATATCTCAGCAAGTATGCTAATAGTAACAGCCCTGTTTTTATTTTTCTCTTCCATGAGAAATAACACTGAAGGAAAACTTACACTCTACAAAGTCATTGCAATTGGAATTTTTCAAGCATTTGCCATAACACCTGGAATCTCCAGAAGTGGCTCTACTATAGCAATCGCGCTACTGATTGGTGTTTCCAGAAAAGAGTCGGGACGTTTTTCATTTCTACTCTCTCTTCCAGCTGTTTTTGGCGCAGGTCTGCTGTATGCTTCTGATATTACTGAAATTACCGTATCGGCGACATCTTTGTTTGCAGGATTTATATTTAGCCTTGTTGTAGGAGTACTCTCTCTCAAGTTGTTATTGAATTTTGTTCGCAGAGGAAAATTGTATTACTTTGGTTATTATTGTGCAGCGGTAGGTGTTATAACACTAATTTATCTTACAGTTTTCACCCCCTCCCCTATATTTAATCCAAGTTAAGGAGACACGATGCAACGATTATGGGCACCATGGAGAATGGCATATATAAAGAATGTTGATAAGGAAGACGAGGGGTGCATATTTTGTACAAAACCACTCAGAAATAATGACCGGGATGACCTTATTCTTTTTAGAGGTAAAAAGTGTTTTGTTTTAATGAACCTCTACCCCTACAGCAATGGACACCTTATGGTCACCCCTTATCAGCATACCAGTGACATACTTTCACTGGATAGAGAAACTACGATGGAGCTGTGGGATTTTGTCTGCCTGTGCAAGAAAGTACTCACCGAAGCATGTAATCCCGAAGGGTTTAATGTAGGCATGAATTTGGGAAGAGTATCGGGTGCCGGAATCGACCAGCATATTCATATGCACATTGTTCCCCGATGGAACGGGGACACTAATTTTATGCCGGTATTAGGGGATACAAAGGTTATTTCAGAGGGTATCGAACAAACTTATGATACACTTAAACCACTTTTCAAATCAATAGGTGAAACCTTTTTAGGGTGAGAGTCCTGCGAAAATTGCCAAAGAGAAAGCTCACCGGCTTTTAATGTAGCATAGTTGCGGTGAAGTAACCAGGCACCGGTGTTGCAATAGATCGTGTCGCCATCATAAACGATTTCACCGTGATGTGTATGACCATACAGTACTATATCATACCCACCGTCTCTAATCGTTTTAAAGGCACAGGATCGATACTCCTCTACCAAACTGGGAGTAAGAAGTTTAGATGTATATTTCCTGCTGGAACCTGAGCAAAACACCCCAAATCCTACTCCAATATCTGGATGTAGCAGCTTATACATTTTTTGATAAAATTTGTTCCGCAGAAGACGCTTAAGAACCCTGTAGCCCACATCACCTTTTAAAATTCCGTCTCCATGAAACAAATGTACTTTTTTCCCCTGTAAGGTAATATCCAATGTATCATAGTTTATTGCTACTCCAACCGTTTCTTTAAGAAAAGGTCCCAGTGCAAAATCGTGATTACCAGCAAGATAATGAACCTTTATACCCGCTTCAACCAGTTTTCTCAGTTCGTGGAGAATCAAAAAATAGTCCGGACGTATGGCATGTTTATAATCGATCCAGAAGTCAAACAAATCACCCAGGATGAAAAGATCACTTGCGTCATTTTTTATACTATCTGTCAACGTACAGAACTGTTGGTCTCTGTTTTCATCGCCCTCTATGGATATTCCAAAATGTGCATCGGAAATAAAGTAAATAGTGTCACGCTTGGTGGTCATGAATTCTTCTTATCAGTTGGAGTCATTATAATTGTCACATCTATACTGCTTTAAGAATGAGTGATAAACTGAAGATCGTTCTAATTTATTTACTACTTAAAACAAAGAGCGAACAAATATCATAATCTGTTCGCCTCTTGTGAGCAGACATATTTCAATATGGCAAACCAATTAGAAAACGCAACTTCCCAGAAATACTTTACTCCCAAAGGTCATCTGTTGTATCCAGGTCGCTTGCCATGTCACTGAAGTTAGCATTTTCATCGTGAAGATTACCAAAATTCAGTTCGCGCATATCATCATCCTGTTCCAAATCTTCGTCAACGTATCTTTCATCAACATCGCGCAAGATCTCGTCGGCATCAAATTGTTCATCTAAAATCATGGTGTAGTCACCTCCCCCCGCGCTGCGTAGTTATATTTAAATTGCAAACTGTATAATAATGAATTTTAGATGCAATGTCAATACTTTTATTCATTTTTTTCCTAAAAATTACATCAAAAATCTAATTTGAACATAAGTTCGTTTTTAATGCAAGAAAAATTGTAAGTAATAATCAGGTATTTTTTAGGTTCTGCTATATATACGAGCCAGCATTTGAATTATGATAACTAAAAATCAGGGATTATCTTGCTTTGAACAAAAGGTGGGTGAAAAATCTACTATAGTGTCTTAGAAACGAAAAAATGGTTTATTTTAACCTGCCGATCTCTTTTTTTAATCTATAATACCAAGGGACAGGACTTGATAGCACCCTAACGGATTCAGATAACAGGCGAGTCAAACATTCTATTTTAATGCTTAAACTCACCTGCTATCTCAGTGTTTGGTCCTCCAAAGTGACTTACACCTGCCGGTGATTCGCCGGGCCCAGCCCTACCTAATGTAAAATATTATACCCACTCCACTTCTTAATGTGGAAAAAATAGAGGTTGGTTCAATATTAAATATTGCTCCCAATTCTCCAAAGATCTCAACGGCATCGGTGATAGGATATTGCAAGCCATAAAAACCACCTAATCCAAACTGTGTATCAATATTTTCCTGAAAAGTTACATAGATATTACCACCTACATAGTGTTCAAGATCATTTTGCTCTCTTATATAAAACAGATTACGAATGTCTAGGGATAAGGCGTTATTATTATCCTGAAACTGAAAACCAACCAATGGCTCAACTGCGTAAGAATCAGTTATATGAATCCTGGCTCCCAAAGAAAATGCATCACCCACAGTAAACGGTATTCCAATCTCAACGGCCTTAGTGGAAGCTACCATTATGAACAGAAAGATCACCAGAGGTAGTCGGAGTTTTTTAAGTATCATAACTATTCTCCTTTAAAAATAACATAAAAACTGCACATCTCTTTTCTGAGTAAGTGAAGTGCAATTTATGTTCCTAAAAATTTTAATTGTTCTGAGTTATCAAAGTTAGGGAGGAATGAGCCAACAAATGCTTTTAAACGATTAGATAAAGTGCTCACCTGGTACAACAAACTTATAAGGAGGGTAAAAACTTGGTAGCGTTCGTTTAAGGTGACCTGTACTAGTAGAAAAAAGAAGAGCCTCATTTTACAATGGTAGTAGTGACAAAACCAGTAAAAGAGGAGGCTCTGGTGCAGATCGAAATCAACATTAAACTAAAAAATAGAAGTAGCCATAAGCAGTTTGTAAGAAAATCTTTTCAGGATGGCAGGAAACGCCATATGCTGTGTTGGGTTTCAAAAAGACTTTTCAGGCAACTAAATCAACATTCTCCCCTTTTCCCGACTCTACACTCAGTTTCATTTCAACAGCAACTTTTAGGTGTTTCTGAGCAGCTTCAATACCTTCCTTTTTGGCACTTTGCATAACCTGATTCACGGCTTCTATGGAAGCAGCTGTGTTACTGACCGGATCCATTTCATTTCTCCTTTCGATGAGTTTAGCCCTGTGCTTTATGTGTATCGACCAAAAGAGAAGATACTTTAACCCTTTGAGGCAAAAAGAGCCGATCTTTTTAAACGCCAGGCTTATAATCTTCGATCACCTTCTCAGTTCCCCATAGCTCTTTTTCAACTGAAGCCTTTATGGTTATTTTTTTCCATTTTCCAGAATAGTACCACCATAAACTAATACACATGGTTACGAAAAAACTGGCAGCAAAGGCTATCCATATCCCAGTGATACCAAGTGATGTTCTTGAAAGAGTAGCACTAAGGGGAACCCGAATACCCCAAATAGATATAACGGTAAAAACAAGCGTTGTAATCGTGTGGCCAGCTCCGTTTATCACACCGTTAGACACATACATAACAGCAAACATTATGGTAGAAGGCCCTACAATACGTAAATAGCCGCTACCGATATCTATCACACTTTGGTCAGTTGTAAACATAGATAGGAGTTGATTAGCAAAAATGAGGAAATTAATGGACAAAAATGCAGAAACACTCACCGTGAATAAAAGTCCCCACCTAAAGGTTTTATGAACCCGATCAAAGTTGCCAGCTCCAAGATTTTGCCCCGAAATAGAAGAAACAGCCAGCCCAATGGACATAGCAGGCAAAAAAGCAACAGCTTCTATTCTGTGCCCTGCTCCGAAAGCAGCAGTTGCGATTTCACCAAACCTGTTAACATAAGATATTACAGCAAACATACCAATAGAAATAGCTGATTGCTGAATCATTGACGGAAATCCGATTTTGCATATTGCTGCTGCAAGTTTTCTACTGAATTTTAGATTCGCTACTTTAAAAGATTTCCCCAACCCCTTTTTTTTCAAATAACCAAACGCAAGCAAAAGAGCAACGAAGGAGGAAAGAATTGAAGCTAAAGCAGCACCATCAAGCCCCATTTTGGGGAAGGGGCCTATGCCTATAATAAACAGTGGATCTAAAATCGCATTTACAGTAACACCGATTGCGGTAAAAAGCAAAGGCGTCTTTGTATCACCCAATCCTCTTAAAATAGATGTAACTAGATAACTTAAATACAGTACCGTAAGCCCAGCAAATGTTAACCGCAAATACGAGGAGGCCAACTGGTGCAATGCCTCAGGAGTTCCCATTAATTTAAGGATGTGTTCATTGAACATTATACCACTAATAGAAATAATAACACCAAAAACAACAGACAGAATAAATGAAGTACTAATTATTTCTTCAACCTTTTTATAATTGCGGGCTCCATAGTATTGGGAGACCAGAATAGTTGTAGCGACGGTAGCGCCAACTGCAACGCCAATAAAAATAAACACCACCGGAAAACTTACTGCTACTGCTCCTATAGCCTCCTTCCCTACAATTCTTCCAATCCAGATTGCATCAACTATCTGATACCCCGTATTGAGTAGATTGGCTATGAGCATAGGAAGGGCAAGAGTTAGCAGATGGCGCGGAATACTACCCTGAGTAAGATCATTTCCGAATTTAGTTACAGTCATTTATATTCCATATACTTAAATAACAATGAAGTGATAATAAAGGTAACTATTACGACATGGTAGGTCCAGTATTAGAGGCAGATATAAATATATATATATTGCTCCCTAACCAAATACTTAAACATTGCCTCTAATCTCTTTGCAACCATTTTGCCAAACGCTCCGGAGGTAACTATATGGATACACAATTAGTTTTGCTGGCCTTTGGTCTTACGCTCCTGGCAGGCCTTTCAACCGTTCTGGGAAGTGTGTTTGCTTTTTTCACCAAAACCACTAACACCAAGTTTCTCTCTGGTGCCATGGGGTTCTCTGCCGGTGTAATGCTCTATATATCCTTTGTTGAGCTTTTGCCAGAAGGTGTTGAGTTCCTTTCAGAACACGTGGGTGAAGGTACTGGTAATTTATACGCAATTGTGGCCTTTTTTGCGGGAATATTGGTTATTGCCGTAATTGATAAACTTATCCCTTCGTTTGAAAATCCCCATGAAATGCATAAGGTAGAAGAAATAAACCAGGTAGATAAAAAAAACGGCCTGCACAGAGTTGGAGTTTTCACTGCACTTGCTATAGCCATCCACAATTTTCCGGAAGGGTTAGTAACTTTTACCGCCACTCTTGCCGATCCTGCTTTGGGTATATCGATCGCTATCGCTATCGCTATTCATAATATTCCGGAAGGTATTGCAGTTGCTGTCCCAATTTACTACGCCACCGGCAGTAGAAAAAAAGCATTTCTCTACTCCTTTTTAGCTGGGATTGCCGAACCCATAGGAGCTTTAATCGGCTTTACGTTTTTTCTGCATTTCTTTAATGACCTGATACTGGGTATTTTGTTTGCCTCGGTAGCAGGAATAATGGTATTTATCTCTCTGGATGAGCTACTACCAGCTGCAGAAAAGTATGGAGAACATCATATCTCAATCTACGGCCTTATACTTGGAATGGCAGTTATGGCGGCAAGCCTTCTTATGCTTGGGTAATATAATCGCCCCCTCACTTTCAAGTACCCATAGGGTGAAGATGAAATGATCTATCACTGCTGTCCAAATTAGGCGAATGCTAAACCCACTTGCTCCACATTTACAACAGCCTCCCACTCTTTTGGAAACGGATTATTGATTCAGGCCCGATGGTCAGGATGTGAAAAAGGAGATTTTAAAACGCAGATCTGTGCTGAGCTCGCCGAAGTAGAACGTAAAGGGCGCCGTTCTCCGTAGCAGACTACTGCGAAGGGTGAACAGAGGTAAACGCTTCCGCGTTTAGGAAATCCAGAATTCATTCAATTGTGATTAAGACATTATCCAGGGTAATTGCGGAGCGTTTACCCTTAACCCTCGTTTATTTTATCCTATTTTGGACAAGAGTGATGATTTCTATAATCTTTTTTCGGTTTTCTTTCGTTATGTATGTAACCTTGTTAGGTTTACTCTAACTGGAGTTCTCTTTTTTTGGAGAGTATAAATTACAGCGGCGCTATATTTTGGTGAACAAGACCAAAACTGGCGTCAACAGCGGTCATACTTCTTTGCAAATACTTACATACCGCTTAGGGGATAAGCTCTTTTGTTTTAATCAAAAAGGCCACTCTACTAAGCTAAGAGTGGCCGTAAACCAGTGTAATATTATGCAGATCCGTTTACCTACTCACCTGCAATTCCAAGCATCTGTTTACCAGTAAACATTTGTCCATTGATATAGCGCGCATTAACCACCTTGAAAAGATACGCACCAGGCCCTACTTCTCTGTTTCTGGCATTTGTCATATCCCAGAAGATTCCATAAGTAAGTTCGCCCTTAGCCTGTTTGATTTCAACTTCTGCAACCACATTCCCAACAGCATCGTATACAATACCTCTTCCGAAAGTTCCATCATTCAGCTGCTTGAGAGGTAATTTAGTGTTCATTACAACCATAATCCCTCTCTCTCTTCCCTGAATAATATCTCTGTAATATTCCAGTGTTATGGGATCAAAGATATCAGACAGCTTCGTACTAGGAGTATAAGGATTAGGAGCAGGGACTAACGCAGTAGTTCCTTCAACCATAATGATAGCACTGTCACTCAACAGATCACCTTCGGTTGCTGTTATAGCAGTAAGAAAATCAATATTCCCTTCACTTCTGCTTATGGTTGCCTGATTAGAGAAATAGTTATCAATAACCGCGGCATTAGTATTTTCACTTATCCACTGAGGGTTTCTTGCGTCTCTGATATAGTTACCAAATTCATCCCGAATAACAGCAAAAAGTGTAACACGGGTAGCTTTATTATCAAGGCGAAGAGTGTCCGTTTCTGTTGGTTCATGCAAATCTATATCAGGAGTATCCTGGATATGCAATTTATAAGGCTCAGCTGGTATAACGTGCAAAGTGATCTGTACGGTTGATGGTCCATATTCAGGATGCCTGGAGTCCTCAAGGCTCGCTTCAATAATCACAGACTGATGCGCCTTGGTGCTCATAAAAACGGTACGATCACCATCTTTGGGCGAAATAAGTGTATCGTTTGAACCTCCAACAACTCTCCACCTAAGCATCTCATCCAGTTCTGATACCCACTCTTCGTTTCTGTCAAAAACACGACCGTAGAGGTTAAATGGCTGACCGGCAACAGCAGTGTCGACTGCCCCTAATGGCTCATTTCCCTCTTCCCCTGGAGTACCTTCTAAAGGATAGAGTACCACTGTAGTTGGAGAGTGAAGACGGGGGCATTCAACAGTAGTCATAGCTTCCATCAACCCCTGCTCAGTTACTGTTACTTTACTTAAAGACTCATTATAATGATCTCTACCAACTATAGCTCTATAAGGAGATTGAGGATCGACATCCACAAGTACGCCTTCAAAATCAGAGTTCCACAGAGGTTCCTGTGCAGGTCCAACCAAATTATTATATCGGTCCCTTTGAACAGCATACAGTGTTTTGGTCGAACTAATGTTATTGAGCAGAACTAAAGTAACTGGATTGGGATTCCATGGGTCGGCATTATGAAGGGATTCTTCGATAACCAACTGATATGCCCTTGCAGGTACAACCTGTATGGTCAATCTTACAGAAGAAGCCACATAAACATCATTTTCCGGATGATGTACAGACGCCTCAATCGTTACATGCTGATGAGCTCTTGTGGTCCTGAAAACAGTATGATGGCCAGAACTTTCGGATAAGAATTCATCAGTTTGAGATGTTCCAACAACAGACCATTCAATAAACTCTTCCAAGTGATCAATTCTGTTTTCCGGATCAAAAACGCGTCCAAATAGATCAAGCGATTCACCCGCAGTTACTGTTAAACTATCACCCAATGGTGCATTGTCCGGAGATTCTTCATCACCATAGAGACGTATATCGGTGTAAATCGATAGATCTGGGCATATTATATCCACTTTTGCCTGTTCGAGTTCACCCTCTTCAACGGTTATTTCGGTAGCTGTTTGGCTATATAATGCTCTGCTAACAGTGATAGTGTACGGTGCTTCAGAGTCAATTTGAAGCACAATGTCTTCGTTATTTTTACTCCACTGCGGATCTGCAGATGGTCCGATGTAGTTACCAAATCTATCTCTTACTATTGCATACAATGTTTGATCCCGTGTCATAGAAGTCAAAATAACAGTATCGACGGGGTTAGGGGCAATTGGGGAATCTTGCAAGTCCATAGACTCTTCTATAAACAAAGCACTCGGCGAAGCAGGTACTACGTGGATCGTTATCTGTGCCTCTGAGCGATCAAAAGTTGGATCAGACGGGTCTTCCGCAATTGCCCGAACGGTTACCGTTTGATGTGCCGCTGTCGTGTAAAACTCGGTATGAGGACCGCTGTTTTCAGAGAGGTAATCAGTTAATTCACCGTCACCTTCAACCTCCCACCTTACAGAAGACTCTAAATGTTCATACCTTTTTCCTTTAAGTGAATCTCTGAAATCAAACACTCTGGCATAAATATCAAACGTTTCCCCGGCGATAACAGTATCCACTGCCCCCAGAGGAGTATTTTCTCCCTCATCTGGCGGTCCTTCTTCGGGATAAAGAGAGGTCACTGTTGGTATCGACAGTACATGTATTCTAACGGTATCGGTAATCTCGATATCCGACTCTGCGTCCACATAATTGCACCACAGCTTAACCAATGTTGGTCCGCGAGTAGGAGTGAACGTTATTGAAGTATCATTATCAACGAGACTGGATGGTGGGTTGCTTGCATCTTCGTCCACAAATCCCCACACAAACTCTCCGGGGGGATCATTAACCTGAGTACTTCCTTCACCACTATCAGCATACACTGCTACGTGCCCAAAAATTGTGTCGAAGGCATAAATTGTTGTATCGGGTGCAACAGAAATTTCAACGACACTTGGGGGGATCGGTATGAGATTGGTTTCAATCCAGATGGTTGAAGCCGATGAATGACGTTCTGCATAGAAGACGTGAAGATCATACTCCTGTCCGTACTCAAGATGATCTAAATCATCTACATAAAAAGAATCGGCAACTGCTTCATGTATTCCACCCAGTTCTATAACCAATCGCCTGTCTACGAATACAAAAACGTCATCATCTCCCTCAAAACGAAACTGCATACCCTCCTCTTTTACAAAGGTCCAGTGGAGCTCCATAGTAAAAGAGAAGTTACGATTTGCATCAATAGGCCATAGTTCATTTTCATCTGCTGCAGCTGAATCTGTATTCCACCAATAGTTTTCTAACTCATGATTCCATCCATTGCACCCCCTTAATTCAGCAAGTCCCCGATCATCCAAAGGAAAAAAGGTGGAATCTCTAAACCGGTACATTCCGTCACCAATGTGTATAAAAGGAAGAGAATCTTCAACAACCACATTCTTGAACGATGTGTCATGATCGACAGTATCGATACCCAAAAACTCTACATCACGACGGTATTCACACATCCAAGGCTCAAAATCAGGTACATTTAAGTCACAATTTTCGGTGAACCCTTCGCCAAAACGCTCTGGCAAGCCAGCTTCGGGAATCACAAAATCAGGAAAATGCTCCAGTAATTCTGCTTCTCTCTCAGGATCACGTCCCATAGCTTGCTCAGCTCTGGGAGAATAGTGCGGAATAGTATAGTCGCCCTTAGCAGAATCTTCCCATGCCCTGAACCAATATTTCATATAATGATTCATATAAGGGCGAGGGCCGGGAACGGGTTTGTCATCCTTATCCAAGGTATCCTGAACCATTCCAGTGCGTGCAGTGTCAGTGCCGAAGTGAATTTGTTCAAATTCCGGGTTTGACCTGTCTGGGTGAAAATCGTAAAAAGTAACAGGTACCCATATTGTGTCTGGAAAGTTTTGAGCAAGTGTTTCAGAACCGTTGATAAAGAAACCTAAAACCCAAAAAACCGTTATTAACCAGGCCTTTTTTTTCATAGCGTTTCCCTTGTTGCAGATGACGTAAAAGGGTTTTTTTGTTTAGACAAGAACACTACCTTAATTATAATATAGCTGAATGGTAAAAAAAATGCATCCATTATTTTAAGTACTTGTAACTTACTGTAATCATCTGTTTTTGGCTTTTCAGCACTAAAAACCTAATTTAATCGCAAAAAAAAACTAACCAAATTATCAAATGAATATGGCACACTCATTGTTTAATAGTTTTATTGCAACATATCTTTTATTTAAACCATTAAAGGACCTTAAACAGAGAACAATGATAATCAAATAGAATACCAGCATTTATAAAATAGTTATTGCTGATAATAGTATATAAAAAAAAGTTCTGCTGTAATTTTTTATCCCGGGAAAGGAGTCTCATTAGATGGATTTATCTACCACTTATATGGGAATACCTCTTAAAAACCCCCTTGTAGCTGGAGCGTCATCTTTTACCGGCAACATAGAGAAACTAAAAGAGATTCAGGAATCAGGGGCCGCAGCAGTTGTATTAAAATCCCTCTTTGAAGAGCAATTACAACTTGAGCAGTTCGAATTTGATGAGAAACGGGAGAAGTACACAGAAGGAGTAAGTCCCGAAATTGATGGTTTTTACCCCCATAATCTCCAGTATAAAGGTATTGAAGGGCACTTACTCTTTGCAAAAGAAGCTAAAAGTGCGCTGAACATTCCAGTTATCGCTAGTATTAACGCTGTAAGCACCAACACCTTTGTCTCCTACGCAAGGCAACTGGAACAAACCGGCGTAGATGCATTAGAGTTAAATATCTACACTGTTCCCGAAACTGGTTCACGGTACGGACAGGTCATTGAAGATGAGCAACAAAATACCGTTAAAGAAGTTATGAAAAGTGTGTCTATACCAGTTTCAGTCAAAATAACCCCTTTTTATTCAAACCCTCTCAGCATAGTAGCAGGTTTTGATACAACGGGGGTAAAAGGTGTCGTTCTCTTTAACAGAATATTTCAACCTGCAATTGATATAGAAAACGAAGAGATGGGTTTAACACCATTTCTAAGCAATCCGGAAGAACTTAGACTATCATTGCGTTTTACCGGGTTACTTTGCGATCAGATCAATGCCGATATTTGCACAAGTACCGGAATTTTTGACGGTAAAGGAGCCATTGCAGCTCTGCTTGCAGGAGCAAATTGTTTTCAGATAGTTAGTACTCTGTATAAAAACGGAAACGAACAAATACATGCAATTCTAAAACAACTTAATGAGTGGATGGAAGTTAGAGGGTATAAAAGTCTGGATGATTTTCGTGGAAAACTAAGTCGAAATAATACTAAAGATCCGTTCGCCTATAAACGTGCTCAGTACATAAATATTCTCTGGCGCGCGAATCAGATGCTGGGTAACCTGGCAGGCTAAAAAAAAGAGAGCGGTTCATTTCGCTCTCTTTTTTTTATTTATCCCAAAGTTTTACTTATCATTCAGCGCTTTTACCCCGGGCAACTCTTTTCCTTCAACCAGTTCAAGTGATGCACCACCGCCGGTTGAAATATGAGACATCTTATCAGCAACACCTGCTTTTTTAACCGCAGATACAGAGTCACCACCACCAATTACAGTGATTGCATCGTCCATTTCTGCCAAAGTGGTGGCAATTGCCTGAGTACCTTCGGCAAACCTTGGAAATTCAAAAACCCCCATAGGGCCATTCCAGAAAATTGTTTTAGCACCCTTTATTGCGTTTTTAAACTTTTCTCTTGTGAGAGGTCCTATATCCATACCCATCCAGCCTTCTTCGATGGCACCACGTGCAACCTGCTTATACTCAGCATCCGGACCAAACTCCTGAGTCACAATGTGATCAATGGGAAGATAGATATATACGTTTGTTTCATAGGCTTTTTGAAGAATTTTGCGTGCGGTATCAATCATGTCATCTTCAACGAGCGAATCACCAATAGCAAGCCCCTTTGCTTTAAGAAAGGTGTAGGCCATACCGCCACCGATGATCATATTATTAACTTTAGAGAGCAGACTCTCGAGTACCGATATTTTTGAAGAAACTTTTGCTCCACCAATAATCGCCAGAAATGGTTTTTCGGGAGAATCGACGACCTTTTCCTGTAGAAACACCAATTCTTTTTCCATTAAAAATCCGGCAACGGCAGGCAAATGGCGGGCGATTGTTTCGGTTGACGCGTGTGCACGGTGGGCAGTACCAAAGGCATCATTTACGTATATATCCCCGTAAGTAGCAAGCACTGAAGCCATTTTTTCTCTTTCAGCGTCGTCCTTTGACTTTTCCTCTTTATGAAAACGGGTATTTTCAAGCATCAACACTGCCCCGTTATCAAGTGCAGCAACCATCTGCTTTGTTTCATCGCTTATACAATCTGGTGCAACCGCAACATCTTTGGAAATTAATTTTGAAAGATGAGCGGCAACGGGAGCCATCTTGTGTTTTGCTTCAAGATACGCTTTTTCATCAAAGGTATTACCCTCTTTTTCAGCTTTCTCTTTTGCCTTTTTTGTATCTTTTTTAGGATCACCAAGATGTGACATAAGAACAAGACTTTTGGCACCCTGCTCAAGCACATAGTTAATCGTAGGAAGTGCAGATTGAATACGGGTGTCATCCTGAATCTCACCCTTATCCATTGGCACATTGAAATCAACCCGCATGATCACTTTTTTGCCCTTAAAGTCCACATCTTTAACCGTCTTTTTCTTTATTGCCATTTTTCTATATCCTCCTGGTGAAAAGGTGAAAAAAAAGGTTCTTTATATTCAAAATAAGAATAATAAAGAACCTTCAATTTGGATCGTCATCCTAGAGTAAGATTTATTTCACAGTATCCATGTGGCAGATAAGATCACAAACTTTATGTGAGTAACCCATTTCATTATCATACCATGAAACTATTTTAACGAAAGAATCGGTAAGAGCAATACCAGCACCTGCATCGAAAATAGAAGTACGAGCATCACCGATAAAGTCGTTTGAAACAACTGCATCTTCAGTGTAACCGAGTATGCCCTTAAGAGCACCTTCAGAAGCAGCTTTCATAGCAGCTTTAATCTCATCGTATTTTGCAGGTTTTGACAGTCTGCATGTAAGATCAACTACAGATACATCAGGTGTAGGAACACGGAAAGCCATACCGGTAAGTTTACCGTTAAGTTCAGGAATAACCTTACCAACCGCTTTTGCAGCACCGGTTGATGAAGGAATTATGTTCTGACCAGCACCACGACCACCGCGCCAGTCTTTTAACGAAGGTGCATCAACTGTTTTCTGAGTTGCGGTAGCAGCATGAACAGTAGTCATCAGACCTTCAACAATTCCCCAGTTATCGTTAAGTACTTTTGCCACAGGCGCAAGACAGTTTGTTGTACATGAAGCGTTTGAAACGATTTCCATGTCTTTTGTGTATTTGTCCTGGTTAACACCCATTACAAACATTGGTGTGTCATCTTTTGAAGGAGCTGAAAGCACTACACGCTTTGCACCAGCCTTAATATGAGCGCTTGCTTTTTCTTTTGTAAGGAAAAGACCTGTTGATTCTACGACGTATTCTACACCGATTTCATTCCACTTGAGATTTGCAGGATCTTTTTCTGCTGTTACGCGGATCTCATTTCCGTTTACAATAAGTTTTCCATCTTTTACTTCAACTGTACCATTGAACCTGCCATGAGTTGAATCGTACTTGAGCATATATGCCATGTATTCAACATCGATAAGATCGTTGATACCAACAACTTCGATATTGTCATTATCCATTGATGCACGAAATACAAGTCTTCCGATTCTACCAAATCCGTTAATTCCTACTTTTATAGCCATGTGTTCCTCCGTTTGAGAATATAAGATTGAGGATGTTTAGTGTACGGGAAAATGTTATTTTCGTAGAACAACCTGCCTGGGTAAGCACAGGCTGAATAATATAGTTGCTTTTTAATTTGGAGTCAATAAAAACTGTAACTGTTTAAATTATAACCAAAAATTTCTATCCCAATATACCGAAAAAAGGCTTATATATGAGCGATAAATCTAACCAACCTCCCTTTTTAAAGAATAAAGAGAAGCTCTTTATCATTGCTGGACCCTGTGTTATTGAATCTGCGGACCTTTGCCGCCGTATCGCAGAACAGTTGGCTGAAGTTGCTCAGCTTCATACAATTGATGTTATCTTTAAAGCCTCTTATGATAAGGCAAACAGAACTTCTGTTGATTCATTCAGAGGACCGGGTAAAGAGAGAGGGTTAGAGATTCTCTCGCAGATAAAAACAGAGTTTAAGCTTCCTGTGCTAACAGATATTCACGAATCAAATGAAGCAAGTGCTGTTGGTGAAGTTGCAGATATTATTCAGATACCGGCATTTCTATGCCGTCAAACCGATCTGTTGGTACATGCAGCTAAAACGGGCAAGTGGATCAACATTAAAAAAGGCCAGTTTATGGCGCCTCAAGACATGAGATATTCTGTTGAAAAAGTAGGAGGACACTGCTGGCTTACAGAAAGAGGTACTTTTTTTGGCTACAACAGACTTGTGGTCGATTTTCAATCGATTCCACAGATGAAAGAGCTTGGAACCAAGGTTGTTTTTGACGCAACTCACAGTATACAACAACCCGGCGGTGGAACGGGGTGTTCAGCAGGTAACAGGGAAATGGCAATTCCCCTTGCAAGGGCAGCGGTAAGCGTAGGTGCTGAGGGGTTGTTTTTTGAAGTACATCCGGATCCGGATAACGCACTTTGTGATGGACCCAACAGCTTAAGCCTTAAGCGGTTTTCAGCGCAAATCGAAAAACTGTTACAACTTCATGCACTAATTAAGAGCTAAAATAGTTGCAACTCCCGGTGCTACCCCAGCACCGGGCACTATTATATCCGCTTAGATTCAAAAAGCATAGCATTACCAGTTGCATCAATAGGGATTGGCTTTCTTTTATTACCATTTTTGTGAACAATAACGGCCGAAGAAGGTATCTCTTTATTGGTAAATTGCACAAGCATTTCTATGGCCTGTTCAAGGCAATCACCCTCAAAGAGCACCACCGGACCAGAAAAGCCGACGGGTTCAAGGATATTGTGCTCTAAAGACGCTAAATGGATAAGACGGTCGCCTTCCATAGCATCTCTTGCCACAATTACCTTTTCGCCACTCTGCAGTCTGAAATGCCTTCCGACCTTTAACAGCGCGACATCAGAACACTTGGGCGACGCGGTATATTGAAAGTAATCTTTCAGTCTGGTAGAGAAGCTTTTATCGGTGAGAAGACATCCTCCGGCAGGACAGGGATAATCTGATATACCCATAGTGTAGGCCATCTGGATTTGGGGCTTTCTGTTACGGCCACTTAATGACAGCAGACGATCTCTGTCTACCCAACCACGTTTTTCGGGTTCAGTGGGTTCCAATAGTGATGCAGAGAGGGGCCTTAATATGTAGCCCTGTATACCCGATTCACGCTCAATAAGAGTGAGGGCTCTTTTATGTTGTGACATCGGACGCTGACCCAGCACTTCCCCGGTAAATAGAAATGATGCGCCAATCTCCTTCATGTGCTCAACTGCTTTTTGAATCTTCATTATTCTGCAATCAATACAGGGATTCATCCCCTTTCCATGACCATGCCTGGGCTCTCTTACCCGGAGTAAAAATTCATCACCAAGAGTCATTCTTTTAAGTGGTATATCTCCAAGTTCTTTAACAGCCTGCACCACTGAAGCACAGGATGCGCTTTTGGGAGTACAGGTACAAAAAGGTGAGGTGAAGTTAACCGCGTGAACTTCTATCCCCTGCTCGATTAAAACTTTAGCGGCAAGTGTACTGTCTAAGCCGCCAGAAAGAAGGCCAACTGCTTTCAGAATAAAAACTCCTGTTGAAGTACTAGAATCATATTTCGATTAAAACCCTGAAACAATTTCGACTTTTAAAAAAGAAAATTGATACTGAAGCCGAAACGAAGTATTTTCTTCATAACAAAGGTTAAAACCACATTCACATTATTTAAAAATACGCATACAGATATGAGCAGTGCAAGTTCCAATAAAGCAGAGCGTGAAATTCTTGATAAATATCTTGCTCGTACCGGAGTAAGAAGAAGTGCTCAGCGCTATAAAATTATGGATGTTTTTCTCTCCGCTGAGCACCATATTACAGTTTCGGAATTATCAGATCTCATAAAAAAGAAGTATCCTGCGATCGGTGCAGCCACCGTTTACCGCACCATGAAACTATTTTGTGAAGCAGGTATTGCCGAAGAGATTGTTATTGGTGATGGAGTGGTACGGTATGAACACAAGTATGGCCATGAACATCACGATCACCTGATATGCACAGATTGTGGCAAATTTATTGAAGCAAAAGATTCTCAAATTGAACTACTACAACAAAAACTTGCAGAGCGCCACGATTTCTCTCCTACTTATCACCGGCTTCAAATCTTTGGATTATGTAAGAAGTGCCAAAAAGACTGAGTTTTTTCTTTCTACCCCCTCTTGATTGCACAATTCCTCTGTATGGGGCATTCGTTTTGCTTCCTACAAAGTTTAATTAAGCCCAAAGCTTTAATTACTCACTTGAAGGAGGATCTATGCCCCGCTTACTTTTTGGTAAAAACAAAAACTTCGAAAATAATGGTAATGATAAGCCAAAAAACAAGCATCGTAGTTCAATTCGAATTGGGAAGTTATTGTTTGATTTCAGTGTAGTCCTTGCAATCTTCTCCATAGGTTATTACATGGGTCGTGAGCGTATGACTCCTTTTATTAACACGGTTCACGAATATAAAATAGGAATTTATGAGGGGAATTCACCATTGGAACTTAATCCCATGGGCAATAAAAATCCAGTCATGACAGCAAGTATGGTAACAGATGTTAAAGCTGATTTTGTGGCTGATCCCTTCATTTTTCACCGGGACAGTATTTGGTACCTTTTTTTTGAAATCCTCGAACGCACCCAGAATAAAGGTATAATAGGTCTTGCAGTCAGTGAGGATTTAAAAAACTGGAAATACGACCAGGTTGTGCTTGAAGAGCCATTTCACCTCTCCTACCCTATGGTTTTTGAATATCAGGAAAAGATGTATATGATTCCGGAGAGCGGGGAGAATTATACCGTATCTATTTACCAGGCCCTCAATTTCCCCTATGACTGGGTTAAGGTAGAGGATCTGGTTAAAGGAAATTATGTCGATCCAACGGTGTTTGAGCATGATGGGCACTGGTATATGTTTGCAGGAGAGCGTTATGACATTTTACATCTATATCATGCTGATGATCTTTTTGGTGACTGGAAAGCCCACCCAAAGAGTCCACTGAGAGTAAATGATCTCATAAACTCACGACCATGCGGCAGGGTCGTCAGGGATGATGAGGGCAGGCTCTTACGTTTTGCAATGAACAATGAGCCTACCTACGGATGGGATGTAAGGGCATATATCGTAACCGAGCTGAGCCCTGAAAGTTATAGCGAAGAAGAGTATTACCGTAACCCTATTCTGTATGGAACGGGTAAGGGTTGGAATAGTGTTCGAATGCACCATATCGACGCGCATCAGTTTGAAGGCAGGTGGGTTGCAGCTGTAGATGGAGTCGGTTTCTGGCGCACTCTAAAATTCAGTTTCTAATAGAAAAAGGCTCTTGAACTATTGCCCAAGAGCCTTTTGGTTTGATTAAATCTAGTTACAGTTTATTATTCTGAATCTGAATTCAGCGATTGTTCCTCAGCCACAGGAGTAATTTCCGGTGTGATCGTAACACCTGGCTTATCCTTTTTAAGTGTTCTTGGCAAAACCCGTGATTTCTTTGCAGATTCAAGAGTATCACCTTTAATAACCTTCATTATCTCCTCTCTGTCGAGCATTTCATGCTCAAGCAGCGCTTTTGCAAGCCACTCTAACTGATCCCTGTGTTCGGTAAGAATCGCTTTTGCCCGTTCAAGCTGTTCTTCGATCACCGAACGCATCACCCGATCGATTTCTTCGGCGGTCTTATCGGAAAAGTCACGATGGCGATTCATATCTCTACCCAGAAAAATCGAGTCATCCTTTTCACCGTACGAAAGCGGGCCCAGCTCATTGGTCATACCATAATCGCAAATCATTTTTCTGATAAGACTGGTAGCCTGCTTTATATCATTGGATGCCCCTGTTGTCTGATGATTAAATACCATCTGCTCAGCCATTCTTCCCCCAAGCATTATACAAACCCTATCCAGGATATACTGCTTTGTGTAGCTGTGTTTGTCTTCACCTGGAAGTGAATAGGTTACCCCTAAGGCCCGTCCACGCGGTATGATTGTAACCTTATGAAGCGGATCGGCATCCTTACAGTGAATATTACATATTGCATGGCCCGCTTCGTGATAAGCAGTAGTCTGCTTCTCTTTTTCCGACAACACCATACTTTTTCGTTCAGTACCCATTACGACTTTGTCTTTTGCCTCTTCGAAATCAAGCATAGTAACACACTCCTGACCAAATCGTGCGGCCATAAGAGCTGCCTCGTTAACAAGGTTAGAAAGATCTGCACCAACAAAGCCCGGGGTTCCCCTCGCTATAGTATGAAGATCTACATCCGGGGCCAACGGAGTGTTTTTAGTATGTACTTTGAGTATCCCTTCACGACCCTTCACGTCTGGCATATCAACCACAACCTGTCGGTCAAACCTGCCGGGTCTGAGCAATGCCGGATCCAAAACATCCGGGCGGTTTGTGGCAGCTATAAGTATGATACCGGAGTTAACTTCAAAACCATCCATCTCAACGAGCATCTGATTAAGAGTTTGCTCTCTTTCATCATGACCACCACCAAGACCAGCCCCACGCTGTCTCCCCACTGCGTCTATTTCATCAATAAAAACGATACACGGTGAACTTCTTTTTGCGGTCTCAAAGAGATCTCGGACTCTGGATGCACCTACACCCACAAACATTTCCACAAAATCAGAGCCACTCATAGAAAGAAACGGTACTCCAGCTTCACCGGCCACGCACCTGGCAAGTAATGTCTTACCGGTTCCCGGAGGCCCCAGAAGCAATACGCCTTTTGGAATTTTACCGCCAAGTTTCTTAAACTTCTTTGGATCTTTAAGAAACTCTATGATTTCAGCAAGCTCACCTTTAGCCTCCTCTACACCAGCTGCATCAGCGAACGTAATCTGAGGACGGTCAAGTGAATGAACTTTAGCCTTACTTTTGCCAAAAGAAAACATACCTTTCTGGCCACCACCACCGTGCATATTTCGTATGAAAAATATGTATATCAGTATAAGCAGTCCGTAAGGAAGGATGCTTAGAACAATGCTGCCCCAGGCTCTGTCCTGCTCAAAAGTATAAGGGATTCCATATTCATCCCACTCTCTAAGCATATCTGAATCTACAAAGGGAAGATTAACGACAAAATGTTTCGTCTCCGCCGGTTCCTCAAGAGAGGGTATAACCGAGAGATGAGAAGGATCTGCTACTTCTCCTCTTAACACAGCATTGTTTATCCCCTTCTGCTCCACCACAACGTCTACGATCTCAACAGCACCACTTTTCTGCTCCTCGCTTTCAACCTGCTCTGCCTCCTGACCAGGTTCCCCTGTGTGAGAAAGCAGTGCTTTAAATTGACTGTAGGTCAGCATCATCTCTTTCTCGGAATTGAAAGTTTCAACAGAGCGTAATGCCAGAACAAATGCCACTATAATCAAAAGCCACATAAGAATCTTTTTTGATGGATCCTTTCTTGGGCCTTTGGGGCCGCCATTATTTTGCTTGCGACTTTTGTTATCTCCAACAGGCTCAATGCCTTTATCTTTTTTTTCTTCAGAACCCAAATCAATTCCTCCACAGAATTTAAGTATTAAAAATCTTACACTAAAATAAATAATTACAGATTCTTGTCAGCCCTAAATCGGCCCCTTATTGCAGTTTTTCACTGAGAATCGATTTAAAGCTGACAAAGATTATTTTTCTGCAACCAGGTTTTACACGAAATTTCTCCGAAATTCTTACCCCCGGCACCCAAACCACCTCACCTTTGCAGGTTGTTACCACTCCGATTCTTTTCCTTTCTCTCTTTAAAATACCCTGTTTGGCTAAAAAATCGGCTAGTTTTGTCTCTTTGGTGGCCCCCAGTGGCCAAAACCTATCATCCGAGACAATGGTTCTATAAATCAGTGGCATGTACTGGTCTTGTACGTTGAGCCATACAGTTTTATTGTCTGAAGGTGGATTTTCCCCGGGTAAGGGTAAACTGCGCACCTCAAATACTGCCCCACCCTCTTTACATTCTGTGTGCCCGGCTGATTTAAGTACACAACTAAAGGGTTGAAACGTATCGTTTTTGGGACACAGCACCACATTGTGTCTGTCTGCATAGCACAGCCAATGACCAGGCAGCAGAAACTCTTCCCCGCTTTTTTTCTGAGCAGTATCGAGTACTCTTTGAATATGATCTCTTTGTACAGGGATACCAAACTTTTCAAAAAGTACCACCATGGCGTTAGAAGCTACCACCGGTTTTTCAAACCCTTTTTTGCTTACATGAATACAATCTGTACCGAAAGCTATTACGTGAGATTGTATCCATATATTGATATTTTCCTCGACCAAAGAGTTAATTTCTCTCATTGTCTGGGCAAAGCCACAGAGGTGTTCGATGACTTGTGACTCCCTTTTTTTAATCACCGGCAACACTTCTTGTCTGAGCCAGTTACGTTTAAAAGAGATGTCGTAGTTTGATGAATCGGTTCTAAAAGCTAATGAAGTGCTGCTAAGCCACTCAATCAGCATCGCTCTTTTCACATTTAAAAGCGGCCTTATGACCCCATCATTACGAACAGGCAGTATAGACCTGAGTCCTCTGATTCCAGAACCCCGCATAATACGCATTAATACCGTTTCAGCCTGATCATCAGCAGTGTGAGCGGTAGCGATGTAGTCGAATCTGTGTTTTTGCTTCAATTGGGTAAAAAACTTATACCGTTCTTTTCGGGCCCATTCCTCTATGCCGCTCTCTCCCGGGCGTTTATGTTTTAGTCTTTTTATATAAAGCTCTTCACCCGTAACCATCATTTTGACAAATTGCTCATCCTCATCAGACTCTTCAGCCCTAAGTCCATGATTTACGTGAGCTACAGCCATTTTTGAACATGATAGATGATGTTTAAGGTTTTTAAACAGATGATATAAAGCTACAGAATCAGCCCCGCCGCTGACACAGAGTAAAATAGAAAAATCAGTTTTTAAATTATTTTTACAAAAATCAAGTACAACGTCTTCAGGCGAGTTGAATTCCAGATTATTAGGAGGGTAAAAGCCATTACTAGATTCCATCATAAAGTGCGGACCGTATATGAGTTTGGAATTTAAAGATGGAGAACCGGAAAGTGAAGATGGTAGCAGCGGAGGGAGTCGAACCCCCGACACGTGGATTATGATTCCACTGCTCTAACCTACTGAGCTACGCTGCCACAAATTGTGCAACAAATATATGTTTTGAGAAGAGAGCAGTCAATAAAAAAAGCATAGGTACTGCGTTTTTCTCACCCTTCTTAGAACATAAAGGAACGATCTCTGTCTTTTTCTCTTGAACGTCTGGGAGGCCCCAGAAGATCAATCATACTGCCATCACGTCGCTGTCTGACATTGGTATGCAGTGCACAGGTATCCAGTTCCTGTGTACTAAGCAAGACTTCCTGAGATGTTTCGGGGCAATTGTTTGTTGCTATAAGATGTGATTCATTACAAATTGTTTCAGATTTAACCCCCTGAGGCCGTTGAAAGTTGGTGACCGGTAAATCTCGATGCAGGGCACTCATTGTGCTCACCCATATTGGTATGGCTGCGTGGCCACCGGTAACCCCCCTGCCCATTGAACGCCTCTCATCTATTCCAGCCCACACTCCTGTTACAATCTGGGGGGTAAAACCAACAAACCAGGCATCAGAGTATCTGTTGGTGGTTCCGGTTTTACCCGAAGCCGGCCTGGTAAATCCCTCTCGCCGTATGGCAGCCCCTGTTCCGCAACAAACCACCGTTTGCATCAAATTACTCATAAGATAAGCGGTTTCAGGAGTTATCACTTCGGTGGTATTGGCAGCGTTCTCTTCTAAAACTCTGTTATTATTATCCAATATTTTAGTAACAAAATAAGGTTCTGCCTGCACACCGGCATTGGCATAGATAGAGTAAGCGCTTGTAATCTCCATCGGTGTAACTTCGCAGGCACCAATTGCCAGAGATGGTACAGGATTCATTGTATGTTTTAGTCCCATACGCCGTGCATATTCTATAACGCGATGGGCGCCTATGCTGTTAAAGAGCTGAATTGCAACCAAATTAACAGAACTTGCCATAGCTTCCCGAAGGGTGATTGGTCCTCTGAATGTTCGGTCATAGTTTTCAGGCCTCCATTCGCCTTCCGGAGTTTCAAGAGTGATTGGTTGATCTAAAAGCACACTGGCAGGATTGTACCCTTCATCAAAAGCAGCGGTAAAAACAAAAGGCTTAAAAGCAGAACCTGGCTGACGGCGAGCCTGTATTGCCCTGTTAAATCTGCTTTCCTGAAAATCCCGTCCCCCTACGAGGGTAAGAATTTGGCCGGTAGTTACATCCAGTGACACAACCGAAGCCTGTGCTCTTCTTAGCCTCAACGAATCGGGGAATGAAGCGAGCTGTTCACTGTTAGCAGCATAAATAGAATCAAAATCAGCTAAAAACTCATCTCTTGAAATACCCATCTCCCTGTACACGCGGGTACTATCAAGAAACTTCCTGTTGAGTCGAGCCTGCAACACTTCGATTCTGGCAGTAACGGCCTTTTCTGTGGAATCCTGTGCTACCGGATCAAGGGTGGTATGAATTTTTAGACCACCATTGAAAAGTGCATCGTCACCGTAGCGCCCGGCAACATACCTGCGCACCATCTCTACAAAGTAGGACCCAAGAGGCGTTGGTCGCTCCCGTGGATTTGCTACGATTGGTTGCTCAATTGCTTGTGCTGCTGTTTGGCCGTCAATAGCACCGGTTACGACCATTGAGCTAAGAACGGTATTTCTTCGTCTGGTTACCCGTTCAAGATTTGCCTCTCTATCCGGCCTAAAACGTTCAGGGAGCTGAATGATACCGGCTAAAGTAGCCGCCTCATTTAGATTTATCTCAGAGACATCCTTACTGAAATACTGCTCGCTGGCAGCCTGCACCCCATACACCCCGGCACCCAAATAGACCTGATTGAGATAAAGCTCAAGAATCTCCTCTTTGGTGAAACGCTGTTCAAGCTGAATAGCAGTAAGGGCTTCTCTTACCTTCCGTAGCATTGTAGTTTCAGAGGTAAGATAGAGGTTTCGGGCAAGTTGCTGAGTTAGGGTTGAGGCACCCTGTGCGTACCGTTTATGCACGATATTTCCCACTATCGCTCCAAATATTCGATGTATATCGATTCCCCAGTGATCATAATATTTGCGGTCCTCAATGGCCAGTACTGCCTGCTGAAGCTCAAGCGGTACCTCATCAAGTGATACCCAGTACCGTCGCTCTGTGCTGAATTCATGAAGCAAACTGCCATCACGGGCAAAAACTTTGGACACAAGGGGCTGCTGAATATAATGAAGCTGAGTATGAGTAGGAAGTGACTCATACAACCGGTACAAAAACCAGGCACCTGAAGCACCTGCAAATGAAAATAGTATTACGAGCACCAAAACCAGTATAATCACCGGCTTTCCCTGTACATTGGTACTCTTCTTCTCCACCTCTGGATTCTGATTCTTACTGGATAGGTAAATTTCTTTATCGTTTTGCATGATTTTAAAATATAGCCAGATTACAGGCAAGTCAAATGTTTAAAAAATGTAATTAACCTATAAATCACTCATAGATAATAAAATTAATTGATTGTACTCAGCAATACATCAAAATCGAAAAATAACCCTATTCATCCTCAACCAGATACAATAAACATATACACAACTCTGCATTTTCGCTATATAATAATATAGATAGGGTCATAGGTACAACTCGGTTCCCCAAAAAAAATTATGTTCAATCTAAAAAGTTTTAAAAAAATCCTGCTTTTAACCCTCTTTGCCCTTGCATTACCCTCATGGGCAACCCGACGAAATGTGGGGCCTGAAGAAACATACACCACCATAAATGCAGCAATGGATGCCTCCCAATCCGGCGATACCATTTGGATCATCGGTCCCGGTCCATATGATGAAGATGTGCCCCTTAACTTCTGGAGAGGCGAATTAACCTTAATGGGCGCATGGAATGATCCCGATTCTTTCCCCACCATTCGCTTATCGGGCTCCAACTTTGATTCCTGGATTTCAAACGATACGACTCATCTGTATTTTCGAAGACTTGAGTTAAATAATATGTCGTTCCCCGGCGGCTCTGATGGAAATCTCAAAAAAATGGTTTTTGAGCAGTGTATAGTGACTGGTACCACCTCCTCTTTTATAAATTTCCCACAGAACATCCCCGTTGATGCTCTTCAATTTAAAAACACCATTTTCAAGAATAATCCCGGAACAATTTTCAACAGATCGGGGGTAAACTTTAACTGGCCGGGGCCCTACGGCAGAATCGTAAACTGTGTTTTCTATAATAACGGTACAATTAACTCTGGTGAAATTTCTGAAGAATATATAGCTGAAAACAAGTTCTATATCATTAAAAACAGCATCTTTAAGAACAACACCACTATTACCAATGAAGTGAACCTTAAGCAGCAATGGATCCACAACATAATCCCCACTTCAGAATCGTTAGACGACTGGGGCGAAAACAGTATAAGAAACGATGATCCGGGGTTCATAAACTCCTCCCCTTCTCTTGCCAGTCACTTCGACATTACCAAAGAGTCTGTAGCCAGAGATGCCGGCACCACATCCAATGCCCCAACAATTGATATCAGAGGAGAGCAGCGCATAGGCACAAACGATATCGGAGCATATGAATTTTTAGCCGTACCGCTGGTGTGGGACATCTCCACTGCCCCCGGTATCCAGCCCGGAGATGGTACATGGGGAGTTGATAACTTCTGGACCCAGGAAAACGACGACGGCACAGTTCTTCGCCCATGGCCCCTGGAAGGGGATAACGCCAAATTTGCCGGTGAAGACGGCGGGCCCTATTACATAAGTGTCGATGGTGAGCAAAACCTCTTCTCCCTGAGTTTTGAAAACTCTGGTTATGAAATAAGCGATGGTACACTTCAGTTTGGTGATTCTACGGCTACTATCGTTGTTGAAGATGGGAAGAGCGCAACTGTTGCTTCTGTTGTGGATGGATCTCAGGGGCTTGCAAAAGAGGGAACCGGAAGCCTTACGATCACTGGAGACAATACATTTTCGGGAACCGTAACTATAGAAGAAGGGGTGTTAAGGAGTGGTACCGCTCAAGCCCTGGGCCACAGTGATAATGATGTCTCTGTGGTAACGGGAGGGAGGCTTGAACTTTCGGGGTCAATTACGATAGAAGACAGAACCATCACGATTTTAGGAGACGGGGGTAATTTCAGAGGGGCTCTTCAGAGCCAATCCGGAACTAACATCTGGAGCGGACCGGTTATTCTGGGTGATAACAATGCACGAATTGGTGCCCAGTCAGGGCAGACATTATTAATTGATGGGCCAATCAGTGATGATGGTAACTCCTATAATCTGGTCATAAACAGTGGCGGTGGTGTTACCATCTTAGGCGGAGCCAATACCTATGGTGGCATGACACGAGTTTACAATGGTACCCTGCGGATAAGTTCAGATGACAGGCTACCCCTGCAAACGGAACTTCGTCTTGGTGTTGGTGCAAGCGGAGATGGAACCTTTGATCTAAACGGGTATAATCAAACCGTTGCCGGATTAAGTCTTCATGACCCGGTAAACACTCAAAGCACAGTGACAAATAACGGTGCACAGCAATCGGTATTTACGATAAACAACGCTGGTAATTTTCTGTTTGGTGGTAAAATTGAAGATGGAAACTCTTCCTTACAATTGATCAAAAACAACAGCGGAACACTCACCTTGACCGGAAATAACACTTACAGTGATGGTACTGTAATCAGTGATGGTACTCTGCAAATAGGAGACAACGGAACTAGCGGTATGATTCAGGGTGATATCACCAATAACTCTTCCCTGATATTCAGTCGCTTTGATGATATTAACTTTGATGGGGTTATCTCAGGAAATGGTGAGGTAACAAAAAGTGGAGATGGTACACTTACATTTACAGCAAACCATGACTACACAGGATTAACAACTATTACAGATGGTACACTGCGGCTCGGTGATGGCGGTACAAGCGGTGGTATTGCTGGTGATATCGTTAATGATGCATTGTTGGTGTTTGATCGCTCAAGCGGGCTTATTTACCCGGGTAGCATTTCAGGTACAGGAGATGTTACTAAACAGGGTAACAGTGTTTTGGTTTTTACAGGTGAAAACAGTTACAGTGGCACAACTACCGTAAATGAAGGTACACTTGAAATAGGCAGTGGGTTAACCTATGGTTCACTTGCAGGAGATCTGGTTAATAACGCTCATGTTATTTTTAACCGCTCTAATACTCTCACCTACCCCGGTGATATTTCCGGCACTGGTAATGTTAGTATCCTTGGCGGAGGTACGCTGATATACACAGGGGATGCCAACCATACAGGTATAACCAACGTCTATGATGGCACTCTTCAGATTGGTAATGGCTCAAGTGGTTCAGTGAGTGGAAACATTGAAAACAACGAAACACTTATCTTTCACCGAACCGGTTCACTCTCTTACAACGGTGTAATATCCGGATCAGGTGATCTTATAAAATCAAACAGCGGTACATTGAATATCAGTAACACCCAAATCTACGAAGGGACTACCACTGTTAATGAAGGGACATTGGTTGTTTCGGGGGAACTTGCAAATACAGCTGTTATAACTGTTAATAATTCAGGTACACTTGCCGGCACAGGTATAGTTAACGGCCCTGTGATTATTGAAAATAATGCGGTACTAAGCCCCGGAGACAATGGTCCCGGTAAGCTTACAACCGGTACACTTACCCTAAATGATCAATCGATACTCAATTTTGAGCTGGGAGACAACTCAGACAGTGTTGTGGTCGAAGGGGATTTGGAGCTCAATGGCATAATCAATATTGCAGAGCTTCCCGGATTTGGTGTCGGAGAGTATACAATATTTACCTTTTCGGGTGACCTGATAAACAGAGAGCTAAACTCCGGTAGCAGACCTGAAGGATATAGTATTTCCATCATAACTGAGAATAATGAAGTAAAAGTTGTGGTAGAACCAGAGATGAGCCATTATGTCTGGGATGTTTCTGACTATCCCGGTTTTCAGGCAAATGATGGAGTATGGGGTACCGATAATTTCTGGAGCAGATCCGATGGCGATGGAACAGAGCTTGTAGCCTGGCCCGGTACAGGATATACGGCTGTTTTTGCTGGAGATGAAGATAGTGGTGAAAGTGGATTCAGCGATAACCATAGCACTAACCTCGATGATTGGGATCAGTACGGAAGAGACTGGGAACTGGTAGATAATTACGCTCAACCAGTACAGTCCAATGACGCAGGTTTCCTGATCCATAACTATGAATGTGCTAATAATGGTGTGTACACTGCAACCTACACCTACACACCAGAAAGCCATTATAACATGCATAATGGTGGCATCGTTTTCAGATACACAGATCCAAACAACTATTACTTTGTAGGGATAAGAATCGGTTGGACTGATGGCGCAAGCACAGATAATCAGGTTAGGTTTTTTACTAATCAACTCTGGGTAGACGATCAAGGAATTTTGATTGAGAATAATCTTAACTTTGGTGGCATCACTGAGTTTACTCTCAGAGTTGAAATGGAAGATAATACCTTTGACATTTATCTAAATGATGACCATATCGGCCAGATCACCGACAATCAACATCCGTCTGGTAGGGTTGGTTACGGCCATCAATCAGAGTGGAACCCCCAGGCCAGATTTGTATCCTCCTCCTGGAGCGATAATTCCGGCCACGCTCCCGGCCCCTACTCTATTTCTGTCGATGGTGCACAGGATGTCGATGAGCTTCGATTTTTTAGACCGGGATACACTCTAAGCAATGGTACTATCAATTTAACCGGTACGGCTCCTACCATCTATACAGAGTATAAAGCACAAATTGGATCAGTTATAAGCGGTAGTAACGGATTGATAAAAAGTGGTACCGATACGCTGGTTTTAACGGGTGAAAACACCTACACCGGTGGAACACATCTTATTTCAGGTACACTTGCTCCAAGGACAAATACTGCTATAGGTTCCCAATCCGAAGTTACGACCTTAGCAGGAGGCACACTGGATATTGGATTACATAACTTGCGAGTGCAATCGCAACTCAATGCTGCGGGTACTGCGCAGATACTCTCTACTACGGGTAATAATTTCCTCGATGGTGCGATATCGGGTGGGGGAACTTTAAACATCACCAACACCTCAGGAGGGATAATCTCTTTTGAAAATAGCCTGAGCGATTTTACCGGAACGATCAATTTTCACCAGGGTCAAATTCGGTTAAATGGGTGGGATGTCGCGCCTTCTGCCAGTAGCGCAACCATAAACCTTTCTGGCACATCGACACTGTTTGCACATTCTATAAATGGTCCGGTCAATATTGGTTCCTTAGCTGGAGTCAGTGGAACAACGGTCAGGACCGGTAATGGTAACGCGATATTTAGAATCGGACACCTCAATACAAGTACTATCTTTGCAGGTTCGATTACCGACAACACATCCGCAGGCTCGTTCACCACAGTAGAAAAGGTAGGCACAGGTACTCTAACTCTTTCTGGAGCAAACACCTACACAGGAATAACAACAGTTTCCCAGGGCACACTCAGTGTTACCGGCTCTACCGCATCAGGTAGTGACGTAACGATAAGCACAGGCGCCACTCTCACCGGAGACGGAAACGTTGCCGGTACAGTTACAGTTGATAATAACGCAGTAATTGCCCCGGGAATAGGCACCGGTAAACTCTCCACCGGTTCACTTTATCTTAGCGAAAATTCAGTGCTTGAGTTTGAGCTTGGAGATGAATCGGACACCATAGCAGTTACAGGCGACCTTACCCTTGATGGTCTTATAAACATCACCCCATCCGCTGGCTTTGGTCCAGGAGCCTACACAATCCTCACCTATTCGGGTGATCTGGACAATAAAGATTTGAGAATTGGTGCTGCACCAACCGAATACGTTTATGGCGTTAATACTTCAGAAACACCAGGAGAAATTATTCTTGAAGTCCTTCAGGCTGAACTTCTTCCTGTAACTGTAAGTACCGATGCGGGTGACGAGCGCTGTTCTGTTTACACCGATAACTGGACGCTCATCTTCGATAATAACCGGGGCGGTGGTATTTCTGTTGTGACCAACAGCTCGCACGGAAATTACACAGGTTCCACAGGTAACCAGGCGGCTGGTGACTATGGGCTATATTTCATAAGAATAGACGATGATCGTTCCTGTTCAAATGGTAGCTGGTCAATAATCGATTCTACCCGCTTTTTTGCAACCATTCGTCAAAGCGGAGTGATCAGTGGTGTTAACTACAAAATTGATTATACTATTCATGGATCTGGCAGAATTTATATCAGAACCACTTTCCACAACCAGACTACATCAACTATAACATCAAACATCTACCGACACGGAATAAGCCGCAGCCAGGCAGGTAATACGGTTTATTTTGGAGGAGAGGATGCCTGGTCGTGTCCCTATACCCTTATAAACCCATCGCAAACAGAGCATTTCAATATTCTCTTAGTAATGAAGAACATGTGGAATCTGTTACATTTTAAAAGTTACGCTACCGGTCTTCACCATGTAGAGGACACTGTTGCTATTTTCAACAGATTTATGGAAACGAACCTGGGAGCAGATCAGAAGCAAATCTGGGAATTTATGCTCGATATCACAAATACCGAGTGGAGCGATACAACGGGTGTGGGTAAAGTCGTTGAAGAGTACCGAAGCCCCGGTTCTTTGTCATTTACTACAGGCACACTCCACATGGAAAAAGCATGGGAAAACCATCTCAGTGGTCACTGGACATTCGAAGAGGGAACTGGTACAACTGTATACGACAACTCAGGAAACACTATCACCGGAACGGTTACCGGCGGGACCGGTTCATGGGTTGACGGTATCAGGGGCAAAGCCCGTCAGATGGATGCAAGCCAGTATATTGATTTTGGAAACCAGGCCTCACTTGCCGGTACATCCGGATTTACGGTAATGGGTTGGATAAATCCTGCAAGCGATGTGTCTTCATCAACTGAATTCTTTTCAAAACACAACGGCACTGATGGCTACAAAGTTTCTGCGGATGCAGAGCGATATCTTGCGGTTACAGTGAACGGTACGACTGTAGGTGCCACTGTAGGGCGTATTGATACCGACACCTGGAACCATGTTGCAGCAAGCATTTCAGACAGCACTATCAAGCTCTATGTTGATGGTAAACTCAAACGTATCCACACCGGTTCTTTTAACCTAACGGCTAACAGTACTTCTGCACAGATAGGAAATGGGTTTAACGGAATTGTGGATGATTTCAGGTTTTATAATGATATTGTTTCGGAAAATACCATTAAGACCATCGCTCAACACGGTTACAGCTCTTCGCAGGGGTTTTACAAAGTCCGTGCTGATAATAATAACACGGTGCATTTCTCTATAGATGGCAGCAATGAGCTCATTCGCTTCCCTGTATTTGTCATTGCAAACTACTGGGCCGACCAACTGCCTGCTGCGGGAGCTGTAGTTCTTAACGGTGTACCGCTTACTGAAGGCATCGACTACTTTGCTTCTATCAGGCACAATAACCTTTACCTCGGTTTAAACAAATATGTAAGCAACAGTTCGAGGTTGTTTGTTAACAGTGAAAGCGGGAAGTGGGCACAGGCAGTAAATCCAACCAAAAAGATGAACTGGGGGGGAGATGCATCCCAATTCTATGTTAAGAACTTTTCGGGAGACTCTTTTGGGTCTCACGCGTACAATCAGTTCTACCTTCAGTGGAAGATGGATCACACCGAGTCCGGACAAGGCGGAGAGATGTTTGAGCTTAAATCATCGCAAACATCCGGCATAAGCACAATTGTCAATGCAGCCAATCGTTTGCCAACCGACAATTCCTGGACTATGGGATTTTTTGATATAGATGTTGGGGCACACAGGCCCAGATCAAATCGTGATGTACAGTCTACTCCAACCTACACACTTCTGGAAAGTTCCGATGTAAGAGTACGGTTCAGAGTAGATACCCGAACGGTGGAAAGCACAAGCAGCTATGATATCACCACCATTTGGACTATCTATCCAACAGGTCAGATTTTTCGGTATGATACACTGAGCGATTTCAGCCACGATATAAACACCATTTTGCTCCGATACGCAGCCCAGAATAGGCCAGGTGTTACAGATTACACATCGCACGCCAGGTTGCGCGGCGGTGTATTTGGAACCGATCTTTTCCAGGATTTTGCGGTGGCAAGCCTCAGCACCGCCGACCAAAACGGAATCATGGATCTCTTCGTTGAGGTAGATCACCTGGAAGATAGTTATTCAGCTATTGAATTCAAAAATGCCGCTGCACTAAGCAGACTCGACGGCCCGTTCACTTTTGCCTCCTATATCAACATTATGAACAACAACATGTCGCAGGCCTTTATAGATTCTGTGGCCAATTCTGTTCAAAACATAGGGATTGGCGGAGCATCGCTTTATATGATGGAAGAGGGTGGAACTCTTCTGGACAACACCCCCGGGGACAGAACCGGTGATGGTTTTAATGAGAGTGAAGGGGCATATGTAGTGAGTGCCATGAACAATACCGTTCATTTCAAACTCCCGGCTCAGGGTGATACCTGTCGCTTCTATCCGGCTTTCAGAATCACCGATTACTACTCTTCAGCAAAACCACAGTACATATTTCTCTATACTGATACCGATACCATGGCATTGCTTGAAGGGTATCAATACAACATTTTCCATAACAAACCAAATAACGAACTTATCTTTCAACTTGACACAGTGCTTTGTAACACCACCGGTATATACATATCCTCAGATGTTACACTGGCAGTAACTCTTTCCGATTTCCGGGCTCTTCCCGGAGACGGACTCGATACCCTGAGTTGGCAAACGGAAAGTGAACAGGACAATCTCGGGTTTTTCGTCTACAGAAGAATAAGCCCCGAGTTTTTGGATAGCATTCATTCTATTATCGATGATACCGAAACAGAAACAGATACACTAACCAATAACGCCGCGAAACTTGTCAATACGAGTAAAATCTGTTTTAACGATACTTTATGGATCAAAGTAAATCAAAGAATCATTCCCGGAGCGGAATCGGGTGTTTCATACGGCCTGCGTGACTACAAGTATATAGACCGGGGATTACATAATGATGTATTATACGAATACAAGTTAACGGCTATCGATTTTTCCAATGTTGTGGATACTATAGGATATGCTGAAGCAATACCAAGAGCAAGAATTCCTCTGAATTTTATCCTGAAACCAAATTTTCCCAATCCATTCAGAAGAACTACCACTATCAGATTTGAATTGCCGGTAGAAAGTTATGTCTCACTTGAGATCTTTGATCTCAGAGGCAGACTGGTAAAACAGTTGTTAAGACCCGACAGGCTTATGGCACCAAACTTTCATCAGGTGGTCTGGGATGGTCGAAATGAAGCGGGTCAACCGGTGAGTGCCGGGCAGTATCTTTATCGGATCAGAACCGACAGGTTTGTGAAAACAAGAAAAATGATTAAATTCTGAAGCGTATGGTATAATTTTTGTTCTACTCAATTCCCTCCTTAAGTTTTAAACGGAAATAAAGTATATTGATTCACTGAAATTTAAGAAAAAAAAAGGAATATGCAGTGGAATCAGAAGCGTTTGCTTTCTATAGCAAAAGGGTTAAAGATCTTACCCACACCATTAATGCATTGAGAAAACGTAGTGCGCTTATCAGTAATGTGCGTTTGTTGCTGTTTTTGGTCGCTGTAGCAGGAGTGCTTTACAGTGGATATCAGGGACAGGTTGTCCCTATACCGATTGGCATTTCGGTTTTAGCACTGACTATGTTTATTGTACTAATTATTAAGCATGGAGAAGTTGGTGAGAAGTTAAAATTTTTCCAAACGATACGCTATATAAATGAACGCGGGATCAAGCGCTGTGAAGGAACGTGGCAAGATCTCCCCGACACTGGTGAAGATTTAGATACCCCTGAACACCTCTATTGCGCAGACCTGGACATCTTTGGAAAAGGCTCTCTTTTTCAGCATATCAGTTCAGCGCATACCCTTGAAGGCAGAAGATTTCTTGGATCTCTGCTTACCTATAATGACCCGGATCCAAATACAATCACACACTATCAGGGAGCGGTAAAAGAGCTCTCCACGCTCACTAAGTGGCGCCAGGAATTTGAGGCTAAAGCAAGTCTGGAAGATATATGTAAAGAAGACCCTCAACCACTTATTGAATGGATGGGCTCAGAAACCGAATCTCAATCACTGGTCCAAAAAAGATGGTTCTTTACTCCCTTTCCATTTATAACTATTCTCCTTTCGGTTGTTTTGGCTTTCTTTGTAAACCCTTCATGGATTTTTCTGTGGATTCCTGTGAACCTGATTACATACTTTGCCATCGATCAGAAGATTAACAAAGATCTTAGCCGGTTTGAACACTATGAAAATTCTATAGCCGCATACTCCACTCTTCTTAGAATGATAGAAAGTGCTGATTTCTCCTCTTCTAAACTTCACCAAATAAAAAGTAGTCTTGATGGAGAGCATCGTATAGCGCCATCCAAAGCTGTTCGGATATTTAATAAACGTCTTTCACTTGCCCAGATTCGCCATAATGCTTTCGTAGCTTTTTTTCTCAACCTGTTTTTCCTCTGGGACCTTCAAACCCTTTATCTGCTCTATTCCTGGAGGAGAAAATTTGGGACAAACTTTAGTCCCTGGATCGATTCCATTGCCACAATTGAAGCATTCATCTCATTATCAAACCTGTTTTTTGAAAACCCACAGTGGAGGTTTCCAAAACTTAACAAAGATACAGATGAGTTTTCAGCAAAACATCTGGGACATCCCTTAATTCACCAATCAAAGCGAATAACCAACGACTTTAACAGCCCCGGGAAGAAAACCGCGACCATTGTAACCGGATCCAATATGTCAGGAAAAACCACCTTTCTCCGAACAATTGGTATCAATCTGGTTCTGGCTTATTCAGGAGCCCCCGTTTGCGCTTCGGAGTGTAGCACTCCCCTTGTTAAAATTTACTCCTCAATGCGCATCACCGATGATCTTCAGGGCGGTATCTCCACGTTTTACTCTGAACTGATTAAAATCAAACGCATTATAAACCATCTTTGCGATGATCGTGCACTGGTGTTAATTGATGAAATATTCAGAGGTACAAACTCAAGAGACCGCCATACAGCGGCTCTAATAGTTATTAAACAATTGCTTAAACATAACTCTATGGTGATTGTTTCAACTCATGATTATGAACTAACAAGTCTCGAAAAGAATGATCCTTCTATCTACTTTAATTATCACTTCAGGGATACTTATACAGATAACACAATCCACTTTGACTACAAGCTTTACCCCGGACCATCAGATCAAAGTAACGCACTGGCGTTGGTCAGGTTGGCAGGAATCGATGTGGAGTAGAATAACTTCTTGTGCTCATCGTCCTGGATACCGTAAAGTATAAATCATCAGGCCCAAAAGATTCTACTAACAACCTGTTTACTACTAACATCCAGTATCGGTTGTTACTGCACGGTAAAGGCCGCAAGCAGAGCATTTCTCATTTAAACAGCATTAAAAAAACCTCCTCAAGATGATAGCGTACATCTAAAGGAGGTTTTCGATTTTTTTTAAACGTATTTTAATCCTATGCGCACCGGGGTTTTAGCTGTGTATCCCCCGTTTTAAGCAGCTTTGCGTTTCCCTTTATCTTCACCTTCTACCTTAACGTCCTCTTTTTTCACCTCACCACTTACCTTTTTCTCTTCAGTGTGAGCTTCTTTATGAATCTTAAGCTCCTCTTTTACCTTAGGGCGTTTCCGTATTTCTACCTCTTCTTCCCTAACAGGTATTCTTGTTTCCCCTTCCTTAAACTCCCTGTCTTCAGGCTTAAGCTGTTGCGTTTCATCACTAACGGGTTTGCGCTCAACAATTACCTCTTCCTTTGAAACCGGAACGGTGAAGTTTTTCATCTCTGTATGAACCACTTTTCTCACCCTTACCTCGCCTTTTTGACGGGCAACCTTAACTGCTTCAAGCTCCTCTTCCTTAACCGGAACAGTCAGTTCGTTAGTTTTTTCGTAATCAGTCCAGCCTTTATAATCCTTTTCTTTCCATTCACTCAGTTCTGTTTGTTTCTGATTGATTATACAATCACTTTCCTTTATTTCCATTACATCATCATAACGGAAAGTAAAATCTTTGGGGAAGAAAAATCCTTTTTCTATTGTTAAATAATCATCATTGAGTTCGATTATTTTCCCCAACTTTTCTCCATCCTGAGTGTAGGCATTCAATCCCTCTTTTGCTCCTGGATACTTCTCCAGAAACTGTTTTTTCTTAAGCATAATGTACCCCCCTTTTACAGTGAAAATATGGGATATGCGCATATAATATTACGCCGCCCGAAAGCCCTTTAGTATGCCGAAATCTTCATTTTCCGCACAAACAGTAAGTTTTACTATAGAAAAACTATACAGTTTTTAAGGCTCTTGAATTTGGGATCTCAAAAAAAAAGGAAATAAACGTTTGATAGATTAAAAAAGGTTATTTTTAAACGTTAAAATTTACACTCTTCTGGGATGAAAAAATACAGATTATTTACGAGTGCACTGAGGAGTAAATTGTGTTGAAAGCTATTATAACGGTGGCAAGGAATGGGTAACGCTATTACCCCAAAAGAGTAATAGCGTTATTTTTTTTAAATGCAGACCCTGGTTAGTCGTTTGTCTTTGCTGCTTTAACTGTTTTAAGAAGAGAGTCGATTGTATTCTCATCCACATCCCTTAAGGAGACCATGGCGTCTTCGTGTCCTGCTTCAGCACAAAGAGCAATGGTGTAGCAGTTTGTTCCAGCCCTGATCAGTTTCAATGCTACGTTGGCATAATGACAGTGCACCCCAACAAAGATACAAACGTCTATCTCATTGTGCCAGATAGTGATATTAGGATGGTTGGGGTTAATTTCAACTTCTGGGTTAATCTTGGGATACTTTGGCCTGTAATCGGCCATGGGTATTACTTTGGCATTACACTCCTGAGCCAGTTCTTTTATCAAAGCAGCCTTTTTCCCTACCGTTTTGGACCAGTTCCAAAGAAGCAGGGGGCCTGGAAAGATTACCGGATTTTTTGCTCCAAGAAGTTTTTTGGCGATATGTGACAGCGCCTGGTCCTGGGAAGTAATTTCTCCTTCAATGAGTGCCTGCCCGCGATCAGGCAGCTCAACTCCCATCATCGCAGCCGCCGGAGATATAAATCCTTCAGGGCCGGCAACCACACTATATTTTTCCTGATACATTTTTTTCAACTCCTGTGAGCATATTTATGCCCTTTAAATCCCCTGATACTAAACTTTAGTCTTCAAATATACTATGTTGAATGGGGTTTTGCACCAAAAAGGTGGGGTGGAAATAACCTTCATTCCCTTTTACTTCTCAACGCTCAAAGCTCATAGCTGGATACAGCGTGTACGGGCACGTTTGGGTGGAGCCTTGGGCTATAGTCGGGGGGAGGAATTTGGAATTTGGAATGAAGGAATGAAGGAATGAAGAAGATTGCCCCAGGTAGAGAAACCATGGGGCTAATATAGAAAACCCCTTTGGGGTATTATAGCGACGTTCCCAGGCGTTTGATATAGGCAGATGTCCTAAACCGTTCGAGCAGTTCCTCGAGCGTAGCCGAGAGGCGTAACTGTTCTAATATACTGTGATGAAAATAGTAACAATCCTTTTTTTTCTTTCCCTTTTCCTGCTTAATTGGGCTATTATCGTGGGTAAGAAAGTAAAACGAAATGCCTTGCTTTCTCTCCCCTCTTAAGCGCTGAAAGCGAGCAATTTAATAGCCCGAGGTAAGCCAGTCTTCTGGCGCAGCCCCGGGTGCTGGCGCGAAAAAAGATCACAAGCGCTGAAAGCGCGGGATATTCGTTGATGCCATCGAAAAAACAGAGGTAAAAAGTTTGGGATGTGAATAGGAGAGATTTTTATGGGGCTAAAGGCGGTAGATTGGGTCACCCCCGGGCGTCAATGGTGAAAGCGTGAAAGGACCCGTTTGGGGGGACCCTTGGGCTATGATCGCGGGAGGAAGAGGGGAATGGGAATACCATTCCTGTTATATATCCATATTTTTTTCGTTCTTCCATTATACTACACGAGTAAATACCGATCGTTTGGTCTTGATCTTTTCTCATAAGCGCTGAAAGCGCGTTATTCTATAGCCCGGGGTAAGCCAGTCTTCTGGCGCAACCCCGGGTCCTGGGCGCAAAAAAGATCCCAAGCGCTGAAAGCGCGTAACATTCGTTGATGGCTATTGGGATTTGTGGGAAAAAGGATTTATATGGGCGTCCTACGCTGAAGCTACGGAGGCCAGGGCGACAATATAATTACTAATGACCAAGTACTAATTAAAGATTAGGAAATAACAATTTTCCCATTTTCCTGCTCAACGCTCACAGCTCATAGCTCATAGCTATTTAAAGCGTGAAAGGACCCGTTTGGGGGGACCCTTAGGCTATGATCGCGGGAGGATGGGGGAATTTGGAATTCTTGTCTCGCGGTATTGTCGCCCCACATTACCCCAGGTCCCCAGGTAGGAAACCTGGGGCTAATATAGAAAACCCCTTTGGGGTATTACATACTAATTCCCATCGGTTTAATCAGGCTAACAGCCGAATTTGTATGATCTTTGGTTTTTGTAGAAGGATTGTTCATTTCTCTTGCTCCTTCCTGCTCAACAGGGCGGCTTTTTCTATTGTAGATGATACTTTCTTTGGCCTTGATCTCCCTCTCAAGCGCTGAAAGCGCGCAATTTAATAGCCCGGGGTAAGCCAGTCTTCTGGCGCAGCCCCGGGTGCTGGTTCAAAAAAGATCAAGCGCTGAAAGGGCGGGATATTCGTTAAAAGATTAGGAATAACCATCTTTCTTTTTTCCTGCTCAACGCGCAATGCACATAGCTCATAAGCTATTTAAAAGGACCCCTTCGGCTATTATCGCGGGAAGTGAGGGAATTTGGAAATACATCCCCAATTTTCTCAATCTCTTTTACGTTCTTCCGTGAAACACTTAATGTACCCCAAATAGATCAAACGTTTTAGTCTTAATCCCCTCTTAAGCGCTGAAAGCGCGCGATACAATAGCCCAGGGTAAGTCAGTCTTCTGACGCAGCCCCGGACACTGGTTCAAACAGTGAGGAACACTGGTGAAATAGTGAGAAACACGGGTAAAACAGTGAGAAACACGGGTAAAACAGTGAGAAACACGGGTAAAACAGTGAGAAACACGGGTAAAACAGTGAGGAACACGGGTAAAACAGTGAGGAACACGGGTAAAACAGTGAGGAACACGGGTAAAACAGTGAGAAACATGGGTGAAACAGTGAGAAACATGGGTGAAATAGTGAGAAACATGGGTGAAATAGTGAGAAACATGGGTGAAAT
>JARUKZ010000020.1 GCA_029688955.1 Chitinispirillales bacterium ANBcel5
TTCTTTTGGGTATCCATGAAGTTAATATAATTCAGGTAAAAGGGGAGGGTGGGGAAGTCTTGGGGTCTTTGGCTCACGCTGAGGGGGAAAATTCAGGGGATTGGATAGGGGGCGGCCGAAGATGAGCGGTACTATCCGGTAATTGTACTAACGGTCCAGAGTAAGTACTTCAAATAAACTTATACAATCCAGCCTCGTTTATTAAGTAAGAAACTCACTTTTTACAAATCCTGATTGGTTAAACATATACCTGAAGGAAAGGAACAGATTCATATAAATACCAATGGTTGATGAAGCAAATATCGCCAGCATTATCCCCACCTGATATCTGATTGCGATAAGAGGTGATGAGCCGCCAAGAATCTGTCCGGTCATCATACCCGGAAGGGAAACTATTCCCATCGTTGCAACAGTAGAGATGGTTGGCAACAGAGCACTCTTTACTGAATTTATGAAAAATGGCTGTACCGCTTCAAATGGAGTCGCTCCCATAAATAAGCTGCTAAGGTACTCTTTTTCATTATGTTTTATCTGAGTGACAAAGCGATCGAGGCCAATAACATTTCCCCTCAAGCTGTTTCCCACAATCATGCCCGCAATAGGGATAAGATAGCGTGCATCATAGAGAGGCTGAGGCTGTATTCCTAAGGCAATAAACACTGAAGCAATTATTATTGTGCTGGTAAGAAGGCCGCAAAAGGTTATCAGGAGCATGGGTTTGCTCTTAACTCCTGCATTGGAATTAACATTGAACCCGGCAATTATGATCATTATCAGTATCCACAGTGCATTCAACAGGAAGTTATTCATTGTAAAAACTACCTGAAGATACACCCCTACAAGAAAAAGCTGTACCGACATGCGCGCGATAGAGATTATCGACTTTTTTACAAGTTTAATGCCGGTAAAATGAAAGAGTACAAGTGGAATAGCCGCGAGGGCATAAATTATAATCAGACCGGTAAGTGTAATATCCTGAGTTTCCATAGTACCGTTATCCGTTTCTTAGAGTCCGGGAGTTTGGGATTACCGTTGCCGTTTTGTTGCTCAGCTGAATTGTCTGGTCAAAAGCTGAGCGCCATTTGGAATTGTGGGAAATGACAAGCATTGTAGTGTTGATTTGCTTGAGTAGGGTTAAAATGGCGGTTTCATTTTCTTCATCCAAAGCAGAGGCCGGCTCATCGATTAACAAAAGATCCCGCTTAAGCAGAAGCGCCCTGGCAATCGCAATACGCTGTTTTTCACCCCCTGATAATACACTAATGTCCCTTAGCAGCATCTCCTGAGACAGGTTTACATCACTGAGCGTGTTTTTAAGTATGTTATCAGTAGGTGATAGTTTTTTGTTGGCCTTAAATGAAAAGGGAAGAAGAAGCGCGTCTTTTACGGTTTGTGCTCCTAACGCCGGCTCCTGTGGCAGGTAGGCAACATAGGTACGTAGCATTTGCATAGCTGCGGTATCAAGCTCATTACCATCAATGAAAACCTGCCCTTCAGAAGGGCGATGTTTACCAAGAATCGTAAGAAAAAGTGTTGATTTCCCGGACCCTGATCCACCCTGTACTAAAATCTTCTGCCTCTTTTGAACAGAAAAAGTGATATTCTCAAGTATAGGTGTGCCTGCGTTGTCGTTTATACAAACATTCTTAAACTCTATGATCGGATTATCAGACATTTTAGTACTCGTTTGTTTCTACTGCTGTATTTGAGGAAATCGTTATGGTATTTCGACCAGATATATATGGTTCCACTCTTTTCCTGTAAGATACCATCTTTCTTGCTCGCCGCAGTAGGCCACACCATTTAAAACCTGTTCATGGTTGAGGGGCTGTTCACGTTGTACCAGATCTCTGCAGTCAATGATTCGGGTAACAACGCCGCTGGAAAGGTCTATTTCGGCGATGAACGCCTGAGTAAACACATTGGCATAGACCTTACCATTTAAGTATTCGAGCTCATTAAGGTTACGTAAAGGTTTGCCATCAAGGGTAACAGGAATCTTTTTTTGAACAGAAAAGTTCTGATCCCTTAAATACAGTGTATCGGAACCATTAGTCAAAATAAAGGTTTGTGAATCACTTGTTAAACCCCATCCCTCACCGCTGTATCTGAAGGTTCCCCGGTTTTCAAGGTCCGGGAAACTGTATCTGATCGCGACACCCTCCTGCCAGGTTAATTGCACCAGCTCATCCCCAAGAATCGCTATCCCCTCCCCGAAAACACCGGGCACATCGATCTTTTGCTGTATCTCTCCTGAGTGCCGGTCTATTTGCCTGAGGCTGGAACGTCCAACTATCCCTGTACTTTGATACAGGTAATCACCTCTGCATAGAAAACCCTGTGTGAATGCCAGGGTATCGTGGGGAAGAGTGGAGACTATCTGTGGTCTGACCACCGGTACAGAAACCGACGGAAGCCGGGGGGTATTTGAGCGCTGGGCACAAACGGATAATGATGCTAAAAGAATAAAACTGATAACTGTAGCTTTTATTTTCATTCTATAGTTCGCCATCCTTCTGAAGTAACTCTCTAAAATAGAAGCTTTCGGGCGTGTGATGCAAATTGTGGGGATAAAAACAAGCAGTGTTGTTCGGTACAGTATTTGAATACACGATGTTGCTGTGTGTTCTAACTACAAATTGAGGGTGTATGGAAAAGGATATTGTCAGGACTTTGGATTGCCACTCCCGGGCTGATATCAGTAACACCGAATGGCTTGTTACCAATGGTCTGGGCGGGTATGCTTCGGGAACCGTTTCGGGGGTGATGACACGGCGATATCATGGGATGTTGATTGCATCCCATAGTTTTAGGCGCCTTATGATGCTAAATTTTTTGGAAGAGATGGTAGAGCAGGATAGAAGCTCCGTTTTCCTGAATGGTGACCAACCAGAGTTTAGAGAACAGAAAGTTGAACAGAGAGAGTGTCTTTGTGAGTTTCGCCTCGATAACGGATTGCCGGTATGGCTATATAAAACAGAGTTTGGAACCATAGAAAAACGACTATGCATGTCCTATGGAAACAATACAGTGGCACTGCGTTACAGTCTTACTGAGGGAAGCGATGAATTGAAGTTAACCCTTACTCCTTATATGAATTTCAGGGGGCATGGCGAAAGCAAGGAACTTGAAAACTTCGATGATTATACCATAATAGTGGCAAAGAACGGGGTAGAGGTAACCAAGAGTACTGAATACCCTTCCTTAAAACTTTCAGGTGCAGGTTTTGATTTTAAAGCTGGCAAAGAGAACAAAGAAGTGTGGTACAGTGAAGAATACAATAACGGTTACTCACCCGGCGAGTGGTTGTTTAGCCCCGGAAAGTTGCAAGCTCGTCTCAGGTGCGGGGAAGAGGTTTCGGTACTGATTTCAACAGAGGAGTGGGAGCAGATCAACTCCACAGCTCCCCGGGAGCTTTTTGGTGCTGCAAAGAATAGGGCAAAAAAGTTGATCAGCACTGCACTGCCAGAGGCGCAGCTCGGGGATAGGGCTGAGCTGGTTTTAGCTGCTGATCAGTTTATTGTCGATTATGGCAGAGAAGAACGTGCACTCTCCAAGACCGTTGTGGCCGGGTATCATTGGTTTGGCGACTGGGGACGAGACACAATGATTAGCCTTGAAGGGCTTACGCTCTGTACTGGAAGAACAGCTGAAGCGGCATCTGTTTTGACTACCTTTGCAAAGCATATTAAAAACGGCCTCATTCCCAATCTTTTCCCTGAAGGGGCCAATGTAGGGGCGTATCACACTGCTGATGCAACGCTTTGGTTTTTCCACGCTTTCGATCGTTACGTATCGATTACTTCGGATAAAAGCATGATCCCCTGGTTTAACCGCTTGTTTGAGGATATCATTGAACATCATTTAAATGGAACCGATTTTTGCATCGCTGTGGATAAGCAGGATATGCTTCTTAGTCAGGGGCAGCAAGATTTTCAGCTTACCTGGATGGATGCCAAAGTTGATGGCTGGGTGGTTACACCAAGACGGGGAAAAGCGGTAGAGGTTAATGCTCTTTGGTTCAATGCTTTAAAAGTGGCTCAGAAGTATGCCCGTATAAATAATGATGGAAACAATGAAAAACGATACGCAGAGATAGCAAAGAGAGTCAGGGAATCTTTTAACGATAGATTCTGGTATGATGATGGAGGGTATTTGTTTGATGTTATCGACGGAGAGCAGGGTGAGGATGTTTCACTGAGGCCAAATCAGATATTTGCAGTCTCGTTGCCCAATGCTGTGTTAGATCAAATCCGTTGGGGATCGGTTCTGCAGGTGGTAAAAGAGAAACTGCTTACTCCTGTTGGTTTGCGTACACTTTCACAGGGGCATCCCGATTACAAACCAGTCTACTTTGGTACCATTCAATCCAGGGATGCTGCGTATCACCAGGGAACTGTATGGCCCTGGTTGATTGGGCCTTTCATAGATGCATGGTTAAAAACATACCCCAAAGAGATCAGTCAGGCACATTCGTTTCTTGAGGGTATAAAAGATAACCTGAATTATGGATGCATAGGGTCGATCAATGAAATATTTGACGCAGAACCGCCATTTAAGCCAAAGGGATGCATTGCTCAGGCATGGAGTGTGGCAGAAGTGTTACGCTCCCTTATTCAGTTAAACAAACAGGGATGATTAAGGTCAGGAACCGGGTTCCTGAAGTTTGAGGCCGAGCTTTTCTTTTCTCTTTTTTGTCTTACTACGGCTACTCGATTTGTCGAATATTAAAAATATTCCGCCTGGCAAACTGGCACTGATGGCCACGATGGAGGCAAGAAACCCCAGCACAAATGCTGCTTCAGCCTGAAGTCCCGCAAGGGAGAAAAGTGCCCCTGCAATAGTTTCACGAAAGCCAAAGGGCAGTGGTATCGTAGTCATAATGCCTGTAATGGGAATAAGCACAAAGAAGTAGCCTATATTGCTGCTGGTCACCAAACCAAGGGAATGGGCAACAAGAATGTAGGATGATATGCGGAGCACCTGCGTTATGGTTGATAGGCTGGCGATGGTGGATAGCAGTTTTATATCACGGGCATTTATAAGCATCTCTGAAAGTATCGCCCTGAGGCCAAGTTTTCTAAGGGGACCAAAGTAGTCGGTAACAGTGAAAACAGCACGCTGAAGGGGCTTTAGCGTTAAAAAGGTCATTATGCCGGCGAAAATCATAAACATCACAGCAAGGGTTAAACTGACAAGATTTATCATCGAGTCATTTAATCCACCACTTGAGAGCACAATCAGGCTTCCGGTAACAGCGAATCCACACAGCACCCAAAGCCCGGCAAAGCGGTCGAGAAACGTGGCAGCCAGTCCTTTTTTTCCCTCATTTTCGTGGCTGTGGATGGCTGCAACTCTAACCGCATCACCCAAAATTCCGCCCAAAAGGAAGTTGCTGAAAAAAAGCCCCATAAAGTAGATCTTACAGGCGCGGCTCCGGGGTGTTTGGATACCGCGGTTTTTAAGCAGTGTATGCCACTGCAGTACTCCCGATATTATGCTCACCGTGAAAATTGCCAGGGAAAGAAATAACCAGAGCAGGTTGGTATGCAATACCGTGTGGACAATATTCTCCCACCCTAGTTTTGAAATTACCGTTGCGATTATCGTAATGGTGAGACATAATTTAGCCCAGCGGGGAAATTTTATGTTGAAGAGATTCTTCAATTACTCGGTCCTTTCGGCTTGAAATCGGCTCACTTTTCTGCAACTATCTCGATCGTTGGAGCCAGTGATGGGATAATGCAGCGGGAAAGGAGAAAGGGGGGTAAAAGTGCAATGTCCACAAATTTGGTAAAAAGACCCTCCAGAATACCATGTTTCATCTTTTTGTCTTTTAAAACAGCCCGCAATGCACTGTTTACTTCCAGAGTGAGGCTGTCCCACAGGGGTATAGATACTTTTACCCTGCTAAATCCGGCACTTTCAAGCAGGTGGCGAATGGAATCGGGAGAGAAAAACCGGATATGCGTGGGATCTTCAAAATTCCACCATGCCTCTTTAAAAAGGGTTAGTCCCTTTGATGCGCCATTTGGAGTGAGCAGATAGAGTGTGCCGCCCTTTTTCAGTGCCGCAGCACATTTTTTCATAACGGCTACAGGATCTTTAAGGTGCTCAGCTACATGGATAGCGTACACAAAATCAAAGGATTCCTCTGGTAATGCGATATTTTCAACGCTGTCGAGATAGAGCGTGCCATTCTGTGCAATAAGGGGGGGGGTATCCTTTTCTAACAAACCAGCTTCTATTCCACTAATAGAATGTCCAGCTTTGTGCATCTCTGCCAGGAGTTTTCCTGAGCCAAAACCAATTTCGAGAACGGAGAGGCGGTGTTGACCTTTCAGTAATTTTCTGATGCGCCTTAGAGTTAGTGTCGACCGGATCGCATCAAAGGAATCTGACCCTCCCCACGCATGGAGACGGGCACCAGCGTGGCAAACATCCAGATCTCGCATGCTATGGCGGCAGGTATTGCAGCAAAAAAGAAATGATTCCTTTCCCACAAATCGTTTATAGGTAGTACTTCCGCAGATTTCACAGGCTCGTGTTTCGCTCATAACGTCTACTACGTATCCAGTCTCAAATTATTCCGTACTCGTAACAGAAAACAGATGATTTTGATAGAAGAATAAAGGATTGAATCTCAGCAGGTTCTGATTTTTTCAACCGATTTAAAATAGTTGGCGCAGAGATAATGATCAACAATTGAGGAAGGAAAAGCATAAAACATAAGGGAGCTGCAGCCCCCCTCCCTCCCTAATCTTTTGATTAAAAAAAGTATCTTGCTCCCAATCCTCCGTTTAACGTGAGCTCGGGATAGGGGGAAAAGACAAGCACCGGAGCAAGTTCAAAGAAAATATTGAGGTGCTCGGATTGATGGATCCAGGAAAATCCAAGGGGAAAACGAACGCCAAAGCGATAGTCCACATACCTGTTATCCCTGCGATAGTAATAATCACCAAAGTTAGCCATCAGACCCGGGCCGTAAAAAATCGAGAGCTTTTCGCTGGTATTAAAGACTGAAAAATTGTGGATAAGATAATCAAAAGAAAGGTGTACACTGTTACCATCATGCCGGTAATAGTACCTGTCATCACATCTCCACTGAAGATCACAGTACTCTCTGCTAAGCCCATGACGGGTTCTGTTGTAACAACGTTCATCTCTGTAGTAGCAATTATCACTGCCCCTTCTTCCCCAGGCATTATTCCATCCCAGGGAGAAACTGAGTGCCGAAGCGGAACTTACCCACAGTTTGGCATTGAACGCGATTGGTTCACCCAGAATTAGTCCCACCCCGAATTGGTTGGATTGAGCCGAAGCTGTGGAAACAAATGCGGTACATATAGTTAGGATCAGAGCAAATCTTTTTATCATCTCTTCCCTGCTTAGTTAAAGTGCTGTAGTTTTGGTGCCAGTTTTATCATTCAATACCCTGTTTATGATTGCTATAACTAAGATAGCATCAATAATAGTAATAAATCAAGATCAATGGGTTGTAAAAAAATATGATAAATTGCTTACCCTTGTGCATCAGCGAGTAATTATTCAGTATATTAGTAAGAGTGCACAATAAATAAGATAAACAAGCTTAAGCTAAAGGATCAGGGTATGAGGAAAATGCCTTTGGGAGTGGTACTTTTTTGTGCTTTATACATAGGCTGCAACAGTAGCAGGCATGCTGATAATGATTTAGGGACAATCTTTGATGAAATACGGGTAAGCATTACCCATCAGGAGTGGGATATTGCACTGGAGATGTTAAAGTTTACCCAACTGAGGCATGCTGAATACTATTACCTTTTATCCCATACCTATGCAGGCATGGCTCTTGAGCAAGATCGAGACTCGGCAGGCGTTAACCCTGAGTTTTATTTAAAAGCCAGTGAGGCAATGGAAAAAGCCATATCTCTGGATTCCTCGTTTTCTAAAATCATGGATCTAAACCCTTATGATAAGCTGGGGTTAATCTGGGGCTCTCTTGCGCTAAGTTATCTCTTTGAGAACAAGTACGACAAAGCCCAGTGGTGTTTTGAAGAGGGTAAACAACGGGGTGCTTTTTATGAAGCGTACCTTGATTACGGGTATAATCTTCTCTCTTCATGCCAAAAGAATGGTATTCTTCTCACCAGTGGGGGAATAGATACCTATGCTGCTCTTTACTGGCAAATCGTTTCCAATTACCGTAGAGATGTTACAGTAATATGTCTTCAAAATCTTGACAATAAGAAGTTTGTACAACACTTGAGTAGCAGGGGAGTTGATTTTGGTTTATGTGATGACTTTCGTGCCTCAATTTCTAATCAAAAAAACCCGTTCACACAACCCTATCTACATCAACTTAAAAATGCAGGCTTTATGATAACGATTCCGGACAGGTCTCAAAAAGAACTCTTGTTTGTTCAGGATGTGCTTCTGGTAAATCTTGTTAATGCGAACTATCGCTCACGACCGATCTATTTTTCAAGTGCTGTAAGTAAGCAGGGACTTTATGCTTTTAACAATGTACTTACGCTTGAAGGATTAGTGAAACGATTGACGGCTGATGTCGCGGGAGATGCTGTCGAGAAAAGAGTGTGTTTTGAAAGTTTGGAAGTTAATCTTTTGAAAACTTACAACTATGATGGTTTGCTTAATGAGCATACAAGTGAAAATAAAAAATCTTCTGAGCTGCAAAACCACTACGTAAGCGTTCTCTTGTCTGCTATAAATGCCTTTTTATTTAAAGAAGATTATGAGAATGCAGCTCCGTTTATATCCAAATTGGAGAATGTTTTCCATTCCGTTGAAGGTACTATTAAAGTAGATTTTTAATAAACTTACAATCTTATGTGCAGTCGAGCTGTTTTTATTCCCATATTTTTTCATAAGAATAGGCACTCAGTATGTTTTCCGATATCGAATCTTTTCTTAAGAGCTTATCCTTAAACGAATCCTTCACCGTTGGTTCAAAGAAACTCGCTTCTTTCTTCAGAGATCGTGAGGACAAAGAAGATCCGGCTACTACACTGATTGCTGTACTTACCAGCGCAGGTAAAACAAAATTAGGTGAGTATATAGTGTTTTCCATGCTGGATACTTCCCGGTCCGATTTAGATCTACTCAGTGAGGCATTGTACCTACGTAATGTTACACGGTTGTTGCTAAAAGTTAAAACCGGACATAATACTTCAGCGAAGGTAAGCGAACTGATCGATCGTTTTCAGGGTAGTCTCAGTATGAGTGATGCAGATATGGTTTTTGCACTCAGAGATGCTATAAGGGGACAAACTCAGGCAGGAAAGAGACCGTTTTCACTGGGAAGGGTTAACCATTGCCGCCTGGCTGCTATTTTAAGGCTTGAAGCAGAATCGATGAAACTACGTCTGAATTCAATTGCAGACCAGGTAGGATCTTACGACATGAGAAGGATGGCTAAAGTATTGCCATTAATCTCTATTGGGGAGGAGATGGCTTTGTGTATCGCTAATCTGGCTCAAAAAATAGAAACCAAAGAGAATTTGGGGCAGCCGGTTATGAGTTTTGCCTATGCATTTAAAACCACTGAAAATTTTAATAAGTGGTTTGCTAAAGTATCACAGGAACAAAGGCTTTCTGTCTTTAGCAGAGCGTTTATAAAACAGAGTCGTGTGGTAATTCCAACACCAACTCTTATTGCTCTTTCTTCGATTTCCAGGTTAGCACTGGGGGATAATTCAGATCCAATCTCGTGGATAGACTACACTCTTGAGGGTTGCAGCGTACACTCCTTTAAGATAGATGCAAGAGCGGGGGCCCGAAAACTTGGAGACGCAAATGGTTTTATAAAGGAGGGAACTGTTATCCGGGGGGAGTATGATAACCTCAATCACGCCTATTTAACCGCTCCCGACATGCTTACCAAATCATTTAAAAGAGATGACGAGCCAAGCGCTATGGAGCTGGTAGCTCTTTATATACAAAACGATATGATGCTTGGAAGATTACTGGACAATCCCAGGGTAATTAGCTCAGCCGGTGTTGTTGAGAAGGTTGCTACTTTAAGCAGATCCATGGCGATTCTTCAAAAGATTGCATCCAGACGAGAGCTTCACTCCGGGCAGGCAAATCGAGGAGTTGTAAAAGCACTACTTAAAAATCCCACCAATATTCCCATGACTCTTCTAAGGCCGCTTATTAATTTCAGGCATCTTTCACTTGCGGAGATGAAAGAGATGATACGTTCACCGTATGGCATCAGAAGACAGGTATATAGTGAAATAAAGGCACAGGTTAACACGAAACGATAGAATGAAGAGCATACCTACAGTTCCGTTGACAGAAAAATTAAAGCATCCTCTGTTGTTTGGGCTAAGAGTAGTATTCTGTCGAGTTTTGAGATTGAAAGCATATTAAGTAAATAGCCACTTGCACCACTTATAATGAGTCTGCCACCAAAATCACGGCACTTCATATGAAGGTTCACAATCTGTCCTATAGCCACAGAATAGATATTTTTCACTCCCGAAAGATCCAGAACAATACGGTTTTGAATGAGGGGCTCAAGTTTCTTAATGGTTGTTTCCAGTGTAGTAGCGTTTAAATTATTGAGTACACCGGTGCAGCTTATTATAACAATTCCGTCATCACGTGTTGTGACTTTTACGGTACTTGAATTTTGTTTTTGAAAATAGGGGCACTCGATACACTCTTTAGCAGTTTTGCCGGAGCCATTTTGAAGCGATGTGTTTTTGTGCGTCCAGCAGGGATCAGTTACCTTTTTTGGGGAATCACAGTGAATGTTTGGATAATTAAAACAGCCAGAACGCTTATCTTTGCTGCAATTTGTATTCTTATAATGCCTCAAACAAGTTTCTCCTTATATGAAAAACTGATACTTAGCTATAGTACATACAAATTTCCTGCCATACTGTTTCAATAGACGAGAAAAAGGTCTGTTTTGAGGTAAAAAGGGTGTGAAAGTAGTGCAGAATGTGTTTAGCCTGCAACAGTTTTGCTATTTTTGCAGGTTTTTGTTGACATGCCATGTGTGGATTGTTTATTTTAGATTTTCTAAACGACGCGAGAGTAGCTCAGTGGTAGAGCTCCACCTTGCCAAGGTGGCTGTCGCGGGTTCAAATCCCGTCTCTCGCTCCAAATTTGCGGGTTTCCTTTCTCGCCCAAAGGAAACCCTATTCTTTTTAAGGCGGCATAGCCAAGTGGTAAGGCAGAGGTCTGCAAAACCTTTATTCCCCAGTTCGAATCTGGGTGCCGCCTCCAAACCTTCCTTCATACTGAGCCACTACCCGAAAAAAATATATCAATCCATTCTATCTCTTATAGTATAGCTGTGCGTTTGCTGAGAGTGTGTAATCATCTCACCAATCAGTCCTATTGAAATGATCTGCACGCCAACAATCATTGAGCCCAGAGCGAGTATCATCAACGGGCGCACACGCATCATTCCTGTTATCGCCCACTGGATAGTAAAATGTCCCATAACTCCCATACCAATCAGAATCAGTACTAACCCCAGTAACCCAAAAAAATGAAGTGGGCTCTTTAAATAGCGCTTCAGAAAAAGCAGGGTTATCATATCCATAATACCATTGAACATGCGGCCAAACCCGTATTTTGATTTGCCAAATTTGCGGGGATGGTGAGGTACAACGATCTCTGTTACTGAAAACCCCTCCCAGTAAGCGAGGGCAGGAAGGTATCTGTGGCGCTCTCCATAAATGTGTATAGATTTGGCTGCTTGTGATCGGTATGCCTTAAAACCACAATTAAAGTCATGGATTTTTACACCAGAAGTTATCGCTGTAATACGGTTCCATACCTTAGAAGGCAGTGTTTTTGATAGTGGATCATGACGAATTTTTTTCCATCCGCTTACGACATCCCATCCCTCATTAATTTTTGCAACCATCTCGGGAATTGCCACAGGGTCATCCTGAAGGTCCGCATCCATGGTGATAATTACCTGGCCATCGGCTTCCTGAATACCAGCACTTAATGCAGCTGATTTTCCAAAGTTACGACTGAATCGGTACGCTTTTATCTTTTTGCCGAATTGCTCTTTTAACTTCTTCAGCTCATTGAATGAACCATCTGTGCTACCATCATCTACAAATATTACTTCAAAACGTAAATTTTGGGGTTCAAGTGTTTTATCTATCGCTTCCATGAGGTGTGGAAGACTTTCATTTTCATTATAGACCGGAACAACTATCGATAAATCCATGTTACCTACCGTGATCGATTTTTCGGGAAAAGGTTTGTTAGTTAAAGGTAAAGAAGTCATTATTGCTACTTTTATAAGGGTTTTTGGGTAATTAGGGCCAGTATGCTCCTAATTACGATTTAAAGGTAAAAAATTACACCTTTTGGGTAACGATTTTTTCAATCCATCTCTCCATTCTCTCTGCACTGTCATCCCAGGAAAACTTCAAAGCCCAATCCCTTCCCTGCCTTTGAAAACTAATTCGTTTTGAAGAATCATTCAACACTTCCTCAATACAGCAGGCAAGAGAGTGTGGATCATTTTCCTTGAAAAGCAATCCTGTTTTTCCATGATCAACAGAGTCTCTAAGCCCCGGTGCATTATTGGCAATAACAGCTGTGCCGCACGCTGATGCTTCAATGTTTGTTATTCCCCATCCTTCTTTAAGGCTTGGGTTTACAAAAATCGTTGCCCTTCTGAGCAGATCAATTTTTTCTTCTTCTGAAACACGGCCTTTAAAAACTACATGCTCCTGGATTTTAAGCTCTTTGGTGCGGCGCACTAAGTAGGGAAGATCATCTCCGGAGCCTGCAATTACAAAAGAAACAGTTTGACCCTTTTTTATAAGAATCTGCATAGCTTCAAAAATGAGGTCTATTCTTTTGTACCGTTTCAGACGGCCGACGTAAAGAAGTGTCGCATTCTCTTTTTTAATAGATGGGTCTGGGCTGAAATGGTCTGAGTCAACACTGTTCTCAATGATGTCCATATTTTCAGCGGGAACCCCTAAATCTATAAGTTCCCTGGCTGTACTTTCTGATACAGCGCAACAGGGAACACTACGGTACCCCCATCCAAACAGCCGCTCCATGGTATAAATATAAAGCCCGAACGGTTTCGATGTTTCTTCAAAGATCGTATGCCCGAAAAGATGGTGAAACAATGCACCTACCGGTTTTGAAGAAAACCATTTTGAACTGAAAAACGGCAGTTTGTTAACATCATCGATAATGCAGTGAAACTGTTTCTTTTTCATCAGTTTTTTAATTAAAAAGGGTGCCTGCCAGTTGAAAAAGAAATTGTTGGCAAGCCGAAATATTTCTATTCCATTCACGATCTCGTGTTTTGGGCTTCGGTAAAACTTTGTCGTAAGCAAAGTGACACTATGTCCACGATTTACCAGCCGTCTAAAAATTTCGGTAAAGTGGATCTCTGCACCTCCTGCCTGGGGGTGCACAATGTCACGCCAATTTAATACAAGTATGTTCATTTCTTTGTCTGTTGCCTACGCTTTACGATACTATATGAAATAATGCCAGCGGTTATCAAAAGAGAAAACAAAGTACCAACCAAACCAGCTTTAAATGACTCATCCTCAAATCGGCAAACTACAGTATGTTTACCAGCCGAAACCGGTATTGCTCTCAGAGCATATTGTGCTCTGTATAACGGCTTCTCTTCACCATTGACGTAGGCTTTCCAGGCCGGATAGTAAATTTCGCTAAGTATAAGAAACCCATCCTTTTCGGTTTCAACCTCAAGGGTGATTTCATTAAGACTGTAGGAGGTGATTTCTACAGTATAGTTCCCCTCCTGAGATGGTGAAATGATTGGTTTCTCTTCGAGTATTACAGAATTGCGATGATCAAAATCCGCAGAATGTATTCTTGAGAGAATTTTTGATTCATCGGTTTCAATTTCATAGGAATAAGCCATCCAGGCTCTGGGTTGATAGCTTGGATGAGTAACTATACTCATCTGGTTGGAATTATTGACATGAATTTTATATTTCACATTCATCAGATCTAAAGATCGGGGACGTCGGTCAACAATTTGCCGGTTAAGCCTTAGTTGGTTATATCCTTCCATAAGAAATAAGCGATGAACGCTACCCTGGTTACGATGCAAAAACATAAACGGACCACCGATTTCATAGCTTCCGGGGTTTGTTCCACGGGAATTGATACGGAAGAATTCTTTCTCCTGCTGTTCTTGGAGTTGTTTGACAAGGTCAGTATGGCTAAAAACCCTGGATGGGTCGTCGCTGCCTCTTGAGGCATACCCCATACCGAAAGATCCCAGGTCTGCAAAAACAATAATTAGAGCACATGTTGCGGTCATTTTTGTTGTAAGAATGCCCTTGAAGTTTAGAAAGATAAGAGCAGCAGAAAGCAAAATAAACAAAAGTGCTTTAACAGAAGCATTTACAGCTGCCGGGTAAGCTTCCTGATCAACAAAGGCCGAAATGGATGCCTGGTCTGACCCAAATACTCCTGCATTGAGGATAAAGCTGTTGATGGTTTGTTTAAAAGCTCCCGAAGACAAAAGAAGCACAAGTAGGACAGAGACAGAAACACCTGAAATAAGGGCAAGTTTCAAATTCTTTTGAGTGGAAGGCTTAAGGTTTTTGCTGGTAGTTAAAAGCCATTGCAATCCGTAAGCAGAAAGGATCGATACAGAGGTAATGAAAATGTAGGCGAATCGGGCAGGTACTCTGAATCGATCAAGGCCAGGCAGTAGCCTGAATACAATGCCAAAAAGGAAAAACGAATCTCCCATTGCAAGCAGAATGGATACTACCCCAATAATAACAAGAAAGAGCACAATAGGTTTTTTAATGAAAATTGCAGCTCCGAAAATAGAGAGTAGCAGAGGAAGAATACCTACATAGGCTGCTGTTTCCCAGTAATTATGAGTTCCGCCCCTTGTGTCTCTTTGAGAAATTCCCCAGTAAGAATCAGGGTCTCCATAGAAGTCTGGTGCAAGTAGTGTTAAAAACCTGTATGGTCGAAAACTGCCTTCGCTTGCTTCCTCAAGAGTCATAGTTTGGCGACTTGTTTCTTCGGAAAGGGCTGAAGTGGGTAAAAGTTGAAGCGATGATAGCCCAATACTTAAAACTACCATACCAGTAAAGAGCCCGCCCCGAATAGCTTCCTGTTTAAAAGTGGTCTTCTTTTTAACAGTGTCATATATAAAAGAAAAAAGGTAAAAAGAACCAAGCCAATAGTAAATATGCACCATAAGCTGGGGATGGCCAGCGTAAAAGGATACCGAAAGAGTTAAGGAGCAAAGGGCAAGGTACAATATACTCTTATACTCTAGCATTCGTCTGAAAAACAGTATGATTAGTGGAAACCAGGTAGCAGCATGGATTATGTTGGTGTGAAAAATATGTGCTGTCATGTAGGCAGAAAACATATAGACAATGGCTGCCAATAGAGAACTGGATGTCAAAAGCTTTAGATCTTTTGCAAGAAGATACATGAAAAGACCTGAAAGAAATATATGGAACACTAATTGAATTTGGAAAACAGATGAATCGAGCCAGGTTTCAGAGGCAAACGGTACTAAAATCAGGTTTAAAGGATACAGTACAGCGGTTTGTATATCTGCGAAAAAAGGCATTCCGGAGAAAACATAGGGATTCCAAAAAGGGAAAACACCCTCTCTGAGTGCAGTGGAAGCAAAAAGTCTGTAGGGGAAATTTTGTTGTATGTAATCGTTCCATAAAAAGCCACTACCACTCAATAATTGCCAGTAGTAGATGATGGTAAGAATTAAAAGTGTAGTCGCAGCAATATATCTACTTGGTATATTTACAGAAGATTTAGCGGGTTTGTTTTGGATCGAATTATCTGGCGGATTATGTTTGGCTACAGGTGTTTTCTTTTTTTTTGAAGTTTTCTGCATGGTATCTCCGAAAACAAGAGTGCTTTTCCGGATATAAACTATCCGGAAAAGACGCTTAGGGTACTTAAACTATTGAGTATGGATTCAATTATTTGTTTTTTTATGTATAATTGAATCCAAAATTCCATTTACAAATTTACCGGATTCGCTTGTACCGAAAGTCTTAGCTATTTCAACAGCTTCATCAATAACTACTTTGTAGGGAACTTTAGGAAAATAGGTCAGCTCTGTTATGGCAAGTCGTAGTACATTGCGATCAACAGCAGCCATTCGACGAATCTCCCAGTTCTGCGCTTTTGAAACCAGTATATCATCAATTTGTTCAAGGTTTGAAAGGGTTTTGTCAACTAAGTCTTTGGCATATTTTTTAACTTCAACGGAAAGCTGGTCTGCATCCGCTATTTTATCGAGCATAGATGCCCAATGTTTGGTTTCGCCTACTTCGCATGCATAAAGAGTGTGCAGCGCCAGTTGGCGACTCTTATGTCGTAATCTGGTTACTTCATTTCCACTTTGTGGTGAATTATTATCTGACATGTTTTCAGCTTACTTCCATAGATTATATTTTTGAAAAAAGATCAACCATTTCGATGGCACTCAAAGCGGCGTCCCAACCCTTGTTGCCAGCTTTGGTACCTGCTCTCTCAACCGCTTGCTCGATAGTGTCTGTTGTAAGCACACCAAAAATAACCGGAAGGTTCTCATCTAAACTTACCTTTGCTACACCTTTTGAAACTTCAGCCGCGACATAATCAAAATGTGGTGTGCCGCCCCGAATAACCGTACCAAGGCAGATTATTCCATCATAATTCCCTGAACGGGCCATTTTTTGAGCAGCAACAGGTATTTCAAATGCCCCTGGCACCCAGGTAACAGTAACTGAGGAAGGGTCTGCACCGTGACGAATAAGGCAATCCAGAGCACCTTCTAAAAGTTTTCGGGTAATAAGTTCGTTAAATCTTCCTGTAACGATTCCAAATCGTTTACCGCCTGCGTTCAGTAATCCTTCGATTACGGTTGACATATCATTCCCCCCTGAAGAAGATGGCCAAGTTTTTCCTTTTTAGTTGAAAGATATTTCTCATTGTGTTGGCAGGGTTTAATTTCCACCGGTATTCGCTCAACCACTTCTAAGCCATAGCCTTCCAAACCCACAATTTTTCTGGGATTATTGGTCATTAAATTAATTTTGCGAACACCAAGATCAACAAGTATTTGAGCACCGATACCATAATCCCTTAGATCTGGTGCAAACCCCAGATGCTCATTTGCTTCCACTGTATCCATCCCTTCATCCTGAAGAGAGTAGGCTTTTAACTTGTTGATCAAACCAATACCTCGCCCCTCCTGGCGCAAATACAAAATAATACCCCCACTGCGGCTGACTTCGGCCATCGCATGTTCAAGCTGCTCTCCACAGTCACACCTTGTTGAACCAAGGAGGTCACCGGTAAAACATTCAGAATGGACCCGAACCAACACGGGTTCTGATGGATCTATTTCACCCCGTTTAAGCACTACATGTATCGATGATGAAAGTTTCTCTTCATAACCGATAATCTCAAATGTACCAAATCGGGTAGGAAGGTTAGCCTTCACGGACCGTGTGATCAACATCTCTTTTGATGTGCGATAGCGGATCAGATCGGCAACAGAAATGATCTTTATCCCGTGCTTTTCACTGAACGTTTTAAGCTCCGGCATTCTTGCCATTGTGCCATCATCATTCATTATCTCACAAATTACCCCCGAGGGTTTCAGTCCGGCAAGACGTGCCAGGTCCACAGATGCCTCTGTCTGGCCGCTGCGAACCAACACCCCGCCTTCACGGGCACGGATGGGAAATGTGTGCCCCGGTTTTACAAAATCGGCCGCTGTGCTGGATGGATCCACAAGCTTAAGTACGGTGGCAGATCGGTCTGCGGCACTAATACCGGTAGTTGTTCCCTCTCTGGCTTCGACCGAAACAGTAAAGGCTGTTTCGAATGCAGAGGTATTATTGGTTACCATGGGTGGAATATCAAGCTCATCAAGACGTGAACCTTCCATAGATACACAAATTAGTCCTCGTCCATGTTTTGCCATGAAATTTATCTTTTCAGGGGTGCACGTCTCCGAGGCAAATGCTAAATCCCCTTCGTTTTCCCGATCTTCGTCATCAACTATAATAACCAGTTTACCGTTACGGTAATCCTGGATAACGTCTTCAATCTCTTTTAAACTTTTCAAAACCCAAATCTCTCCATCTGTTGAAGCAGAGTTGTACCATCGGTATCATTTGATTGGTTTTTAGATGGTGCTCTGCAATTTGCCATTTGAAATAGATAACGGGCGAGTACATCACATTCAATATTTACCGTATCACCCGTTTTTTTACTGTACATTGTAGTTTCCTTTATAGTGTGCGGGATTAGGGAAATAGTAATTTTGTTTTCAGATGAGGTTGCAATTGTGAGGCTGATACCATCGATTGCAACAGATCCCTTTTCAGCCATAAAGACGACAAGCTCTTGCGGAACACTAATAGTTCGCAGTAAGCTTATTCCAACCTTTTTATCCGATTGGATTCTTCCCACACCATCCACATGTCCAAGAACAAGATGCCCATCAAGCCTTCCACCCATCATCAGGGCCCTTTCAAGATTCACTCTGCGCCCAATAAAGGGTTTGGCCAGAGTGGTCCGATTGAGCGTTTCCCTTACAGCGGTAAAAACTATTTCACCGCCGGATATTATTTTGGTTACGGTTAAGCACGTTCCATCAATGCTGATTGAAGCTCCTATTTGGCTAGTAAATGGTGCCTTATCTGCCTTGATAGTAAGTTCAATGCTGGAGCCGTGGTCGTTTAGACCTGTTATAGTACCTAATGATTCAATTAGACCGGTAAACATATATCCTTAGCTTCTTGTTGAGCATAATTTATCGAAAATACAATAGGCCAGTTCCTTCAGTCCAATACGAAAGAGTCGGCAGACTATTTTCTTTGAATTACAGGCGTTTTAAGCGTTTAAAAATGATTAATATCGGCTTATCCTGCTTTTTTATTCTTCTAATTGGACTCAATAGCAGGGTAGTGAGGGGTGCCACTAAGCATCAAATCGTCAGAAAACTGCCTGTACTCTATATCGCCTAAGGTGATTGGCTTTTCAATGTCCAATCCAGCAGGAAATTGTATCCCATTCAGACCGTTTCCAACAATTTTATTTCCATAAAAGAGATATAGCTTATTTACCAGCTTTGCCTGAAGAAACAATGATGCAAGGTGCTGCCCTCCTTCAATAAATATGCTATTAAGCCCCTGCTGGTGTGCTATAGAGACAAAAGCAGTAAGGCTCTCAAGTGAATCTTTTGTTCCTGTATTCCATATTTCTAGTCCTTTATGGTATTCTATGCCTTTTTTGGTGCTGTTTACAACGATTATGCTCCGTGTTTGTCCTGCATTTTTGTAAAAGTAGGTCTGCGGTGGGATAGCATGGGTTGAAGAGAAAACGATCCGTGCAGGATAGGTAACCTTTTTACATCTTGCTGTAAGGCGGGGGTTATCTTTTTCCAGAGTTTTTCGTCCAACTGCAATCGCTGCGTGTGAATTACGTAACTGCTGCACGAAATCTCTTGAAGCGGCAGAGGTAATCCATTTAGAATCCTGCTTCCAGTCAGCAATCCTGCCATCAAGAGTCAGTGCAAGCTTTAAGGTGATCCAGGCGCTTTTTTTAACTATCGACCAGAAGAAATCTTCGTTTATCCTTGCGGCTTCATGGCGCAGCAGTCCGGTAGATGTTTCGATACCATGGTCTTTGAGTTGAGAAATACCTTTGCCGCTTACCTGTGGGTTAGGGTCTTTGACAGCGGAAAAGACCTTTTTTATGCCAGAAGCAATGATAAAATCTGTACATGGTGGTGTTCGGCCAAAGTGGCAACAGGGTTCAAGGGTCACATATAATGTGGCTCCCTTTGCTTTTACGCCGGCTTTTTTTAAAGCTATTGTTTCTGCATGCGCTCCACCACAGGGCTCAGTAGCACCTTCCCCCACTATCTCTCCGCATTGGACCACAACAGCACCTACTGCCGGGTTTGGAAAAGTAGTTCCTTTAACTTCAGAAGCCAGCTGAAGTGCCCGTTTCATATATTGTTTATCAGCTTGTGAATAATTCATTTTTGGTTCCTGATGCGTATTTTGATCATAAAAATACCTTAGGCTCACAAAATAAGTTGCAGAAGTTGGCATTACTAACAAGTTTGTAGTATTTTTCCCTTCTATGAAAACGATTAATTCAAAAGAAGAACTGCTTACCAAGCTTGCTGCCACAGGTGATCCAATCGCTTTTTTTACTCTCTTCTCTGATCGTATCAGGTCCTCTTTTCAGCTACTGTGCGCTGAGGGAAAAACCTTTGAAGAAGCTTGTGAAGAAGTGTTACCATTATGTTCCAAACTATATCGTGCTTTCATCGGGAAATGTGTGAATGATGCTGATGATTGGTTTTGCTCTCATTGGGGGGGGCGTTATGATGCTCAGTATTCCAACACTTCTGAAAAAAGTGGTAATGCTGAAAAATTCAGTAATCGTCTGCAGCTTTTCTTATTGAAAGAGTATGGATTGTTAAATGCCCAGACTGGAAAGAAAAAGAAAAGGGGTTTGGGAGCCAGTAGAAGTAAGAGTAAAATTGCACTGTTAACGATCTTTATTGCACTTGGATTCATAGCTATATCACTCTCATTGCTTCTTTTTAGCAATTCTTCTGTTAGTATTTCCTTCTCTAATTCTCAAAAGAGCTATGAATTGAATTTCCCGGGTTCTATCCTTACCAATGTTTTAGGCAGCCGGCAAGAGGAACGTTATTCAGATACTGACCCCCTAAAAACTTCATTGGAGCATACCGATACTTCTGAGCAAGAGCACAGTGACGCAGAAGAATCAGAAGAAAAGTAGTTTTAAAAATTAAATTTTGTTGACTCCGTTTTGCAATCATGGTATAAATCTTTATTGTTATTGATGATATGAACAGCTACATTCCGGTGTGCCTGAGGTGCCCGGGATTTAACTGGCAGCTTTGTGTCGATGATGGAAATGGCTGAATACATCAGGGAAGAGTTGATGATAATGCGACCGGGGGTGTCGGCTATTGAGAACCCAACTTATGCAAACGATATATACAACAATTCTGTTGGTCATAGTCTTACAGTTAAATGTTTATGGCCAAATAAAGGAATACCTTCTGCAGGCCGGGGATGTCATATCGATTACGGTTGTAGAACATCCTGAATTCAGTGGCAGGCATAAGATCAGGCCTGATGGTAAAATAAACTATCCGGTCGTAGGAGAAATCGTTGCTGTTGGGGTATCGCCTTCTCAACTCGTAAGTACAATGCAGAATAAGCTTTCATCCTATGTAAATAACCCCGTTGTTTCTGTTTCGATTGAATCGTATCATTCCAATAAAATTTTTATCATAGGAAATGTGGTCCGTTCCGGAGAGTATGAAGTGTATGAACCAATCGATATAATAAAAGCTTTGGCAATGGCGGGAGGATTGAGAAAGGGAAGGACTAGGGAAGTTAGGGTGATACGAAAAGATGGGAGTGTAAATAATATCGAAATAGATAGGATTTGGGGAGATACGGAGAACAGAGGTGGTGATGAATTTAAACTCTACCCGGGAGATACAATGTATGTACCAGATTCTTTTGAAGTGCCCTGGGGTGTTATAGCCACCATAGTTAGTATCGTAAGTGTCACACTTCAGATTGTAGTGACTTCAAGCAGGTTAGGTGAGTAGCCAGGATGAAGAGCAGGTAGTGATGAGTGAGCCGATATTTATATCTGTTGGTGGTGGAAAGGGTGGAGTTGGAAAGAGTACGGTATGTGTGAATATAGGAGCCGAACTTGCCAGAAAAGGAAATAGTGTTGGGTTCATAGATGCAGATTTAGGTGGAGCTAATCTACATTTGTGTCTTGGTGTAAAGAGACCAGCTCTGGGATTACAGGATTTCATGTGCGGAAATAAAAGTAAACTCAGTGATGTTGCAGTGGAGACCATGGTCCCCGGAACGTGGCTTGTAAGTGGAGCCAGTGATTTCCTTGAATTGGCTAATCCAAATTTTGCACAAAAGCAGAAGATTATCAGAAACCTCAAAAAAATGGAAGCTGATTACATCTTTGTAGATCTTGGTGCTGGAAGTGATCACAAAGTTACAGATTTTTATGCAGCATTTCCATATAGTATAGTTGTTATTGATGGCTTGCCTACATCTATAGAAAATGCCTATAGCTATCTTAAGGGAGGGGTTTTACGTGGCTTAACCCGATTGTTTCCTGGTAGGAGTGACTTACAAAAAGAAATTAAAAACCGCATTGACCCTAAAACTGCAAAAGGCGTTATTACTGTAGATGAGCTCCTTAATTCCATGCTTTCAAGATACCGAGATGAAGTATCGGTTATGAAAGAGTGGGTTTATTCCAGAAAGACTTTTTTAATAGTTAATATGGTGAAGACAAGGGAAGATATTGATGTTGGTGAGAGGTTTGCGAAAATGGTCAAAAAATACCTTTCTTTGAATATGTATTATGTGGGATATTTGCTCCAATCTCCAGATATCAGAGCATCCATAAGAGAAATGAAACCTGCGGTATTAAATGAAAATTGTAAAGTGAATGGATGTATTCAGGCCATCACAAAAAATATTATGAATCTTACTAAAGTGGATAAACCGGGATAATGGCATATCTGAAACACTGGAATTTAAAAGAAAAACCGTTTGAAGAGCTTTGTGATGTAAGATTTTTTTACGAAAGTGTGGATCACAGAGAAGCTCTTGATCGTCTATTATATGTCGCTAATGATAGTAATATGAATATGGGACTGCTTACAGGTGAAATTGGGTCAGGTAAAACTATTACTAAGAATGTCTTCTTAAATGCTCTACCAAGACAAAAATTTGAAGTCGTCTCCTTTGATAACTCAAGTTTTTCTTTCAATGATATTCTTTACGATATTGTTGAAAGCATCGCTTATCGTGATCCACGTTTGTCTTTAATGGAACAGATCGATTTCACAAGAAACGATAAATATGCTCTGACTCAAGCGTTTAAGAAGAAACTTGAAACCTTAACCTACACTGAAAAAAGGCACCTGATAATAATCTTTGATGAAGCACAGCAGATGCATAGCCAGGTTTTGGATGAAATTAAAAACCTTACTAATATCGGTTCCAGAACAGAGAATTTAATGACAGTGTTTATTATAGGGCAGCCTGAATTAAGAAGTATAATTAAAAAATTGCCACAAGTAGATCAAAGGGTTTTTCTTCGGTTTCATCTCAAGCATCTTGATTACACTGAAACAGTAAAGTATACCGAACATCGGTTAAGAATTGCGGGTAATGAAAAAAAGTGTATGTTTGATGGTTCCGCTTTTAAGTTAATCTTTAGCAGTACTGATGGCGTGCCAAGGGTTATAAATAGACTTTGTAAATTATCACTTCACTATGGATTTGCTCAAAACAGAGATGTTATATCTGAAGAAGATGTCCAGGATATTTTGGATGATATGCAGGAGCAGCTTCGATGAAAAAAAGGAAGTTCAATCTTGGTGAAATAATTAAAAAGATAAATGAGGAAAAAAGTCCCTACGATGAAGTGGAAAACAGTGGTGATGATGTCGCTAAGCCTGGGAATGAAGAGACTACAGAGCCTGAAGAAGCTACCAGTACGATTCCTACTGAATCAACAGAACAAATACCTAGCATCCCTCTAAGCCAGAATTCAGGGCAAACTCAGAATAGAGACGATTGCACGAACAGTAAAATTTATCCTGAAAAAAATGAAGTGAATTCTCAAAAGAGTTCATCAACTTTTGCTATAAATAAGGACGATGAAGAAGAAGAAGAGTTTGAGATAGGAAAATACATTTCGATAATTTTGCGACGAAAATGCTTTATCGCCCTGATTATGCTTTTTGCTGTAATCTATTCAGGATATAGCTATCTTACCAGTGGAAGCCATTATTATGCTTATGCAAATATGTTATTTCACCCTGAGGGCAGAGACATTTTTGGGGCAGAACATACATGGAATTACTTAAGGGATCGTGAAAAGGCTTTAAATACTCATCTAGAATTGTTTAAATCAAACACAGTCGCTTCAATGGTTTCAGCAAATCTTAACAATAGAATTAAACCTCAGTCTATAATTGAGAATCTCACTGTTGGAATAAGAGATAATAATGGAGAGAAAACCAATATTATAGAGCTGAAATTCAGACATCATGATCCTGAAATGGCAAAAGATGTACTTAATGAGTTATGCAGAACATACAATGATTACCGACGCCATGTTAATGCTCAGGAACTAACAAATCTAATCATCAGGCTTGAGAAACAGATAGCCAAACTGGATGATGAGTTGAAGGTAAGAGAAAACCGGTTGCGTGAATTTAAAGAACAAAACCGAATGGCTCAGTTAAGCAATGAAACTAATCTGCTTATATCAAAAATGTCAGAGATGGAACTTGCATTACAACAGACAAATCTGGATTTGATTGAAAGCAGGGAAAGGTTGACGGGACTTCAAAATCAAATCAGCCAGCAGGAAATAAACACCATACAATCAATTACCTATCAAGACCCTTTTCAGGATAAACTTGCTGAGCTTGAGCTTGAACTTAGCACCTTGTTAGCTGAACGAAGTTCTGAACACTTCAGGGTGAGGACGCTAAAGCAGAAAATAGAAAATTTAAAAACAGTTACTATGGATAGTATTTCACGGAAGGCTTCAAGAAAAACATTTGTAAATAATCCGATCCGGCAAAACTTATTACAAAAATATACAAATGAAACAATCGAAAAATCTGCGCTTAAGACAAAACAGGCTGCGCAGAAACGGATTATAGAAACCTTGAATCTTGAACTTTTAGCATTGCCTCAAATTCAGCAAACGCATGCTCATCTTGAACGAGAGGCTAAAAATACACTGGCCACTTTAGAATTGCTTAAAAACAGATATGAAGAGGCTAAAATTAAAAAAGACAGTCAGGAGTCAGATCTTAAGATATTGGAGTATGCAGAAACTCCTGGTAAAGCTATCTCTGATTACCAGAAAAGCATGATTCTTATCACTATTTTTTTAGGTCTGGTACTTGGTATAGGTGTAGCTTTTGTGATAGAATATTTAGATCAGAGTGTTAAAGATCCATCTGAAATGGAAAGAACACTTGAAACACCCTTGCTTGGAGTTGTTCCTCTGATAGAAGCAGAGGCTTCGCTTATAAAAGATACAGATAAGATACCCAAAAGCATACTTGAACCATTTAGAGCTCTCAGAGCAAACATAAAACACCTTTTGCATGAAAATAAGCTTAAGACTTTTATGGTATGCAGTGCGGTTAAAGGTGAAGGCAAAACCACCATGGCTGCAAATTTGGCTATTTCGTTTGCTATGGATGGAAAGAAAGTCATACTGATAGATGCTGATCTGAGGCGCTCTCATTTACATCACCTTTTTAACGTTCCGGCAGATACCGGACTTTCAGAGTATTTGTTTGCACAAAAAGATTGTGATGAAATTATTAAAGGAACAGAGTATGAAAATCTGTTTATCATTACTAGTGGATCCAGACCTGATAATCCTTCCGAATTACTTGGTACATACAGATTTGATAAATTTATAAGTGAACTACGAACCAAAGCCGATATTGTGATATTTGATTCACCTGCGTTGTTACCTGTAAGCGACACGCTTATAATGGCTCCTAAAATGGATGCTTGTTTGATGGTAGTAAGGATACTTTGGACTCCTGTAAAAGCTGCTAAGCAAGCAAAGTATCAGCTATCACGAATAGGGTGTAAAATATTCGGTGGCATTCTAAATGGTGTTTCTTATTCAAATGGCTACTATCCTTATTACGGTTACTATGGCTACTACTCCTATAAGTATAATTATGAAGATGATTCAACAAAGAAATTATCTTTACGAAAACTTGGCGTGAATTTGGAAGAAAAAGGTAAAAGGGGTATAAAAAATTTTACTTATAGAATTCCTGCGCATATTTCTTCTGCTGCATCGTTTTCTCGTTCTTTAATTAAAAAGAAAACATTTTTACTTTTGTTACTTACCTTTATGGCACTTTTAATTGCAAATGTGTGGCTTAAAATCGAAAAACCAGCTAATGAAGGCAGTATTAACTATGTGGGGTATTCATCGGATGAAAAGATAAAAAGCGAAAAAACGAGCGAATATAATGATATAGCTTTCTTTGGAAGTAAAACTTCCAAAAGGGATCAGCTCAATGATACTCTTCATAAAAAAGGAGATTCCGTTATTTTCAGAGATGAACTGGAGTATTTCCATGAGGAAAGCCTTGAATGAAGATAATAAAATATAGAGCTGTAACTTGTTTGTTATATTTGGTTGTGTCTATAGGAATACTGTGGCAGATAGTTCTGCTATTGCGGAATGCATCATTTGAAGTTTTTGAAGAAGAGAAACATGTTTTTGTATCTGTGCAGGGAAATGTAAGAAAGCCTGGAAAGTATAAAGTTCCTGTTGGTATCACCGAATTTGAAATATTAAAGGTTGCAGGTATAAGACCTACATCAGATATATCAACTTTTGGTCTTTTAAACCAGGTAGTTACTAACAGTATGATGCAGGTGGGATCTTTAAATAGTCCTATATCTTTATACGATGAAGAGAACATATTATGGTTAGAAAATTTTACGGGTGAAATAACTTTGATCGGCGCCGGGGGAGCTCAGCTTCCCCAACAGCAAGGTACATCTTTTAGTCAGGGAGACAGAATCCGCACCGAAGCAACATCCCAAATAGAGCTGTCTCTTGGTTTTTCTTCATCGGTTGATATGGATAATTTTTCAGAAATCGAGGTTATTCGAGCATCTATGACAGATCAACAAAGCTATCGTTTTGAACTAATGCAAAGAACGGGGCTTTGTTGGTATAGAATCAAAAATAATCAAAACAGGGATGCTTATAAAATCAATACCCCCTATGCTACTGTTGTGGTCGGTGGTGAAGAAACAGAATTTTTCATCGATATTCAAGGAACGGATGTATTTATTGGTAATAAAGATGGGCTCTTGCTGGTTGAGAGGAGTGGCAGCGAAGAATCGGTTAACCTTATTTCTGGGCAGCAATTAAAAATTGCCGGAATTGACGATCCCTTTGAAATAACCCGTATTCCAGCCGATAGTGCGATAACTGAGCGATTTACCGGACTTTCTGAACAAAGAATGAAAAAGGTGGATGGAGACAAACCGCTTAATTTTCTTTTCTGTGCGCCACCACATACATATTATATTATAAGTCTGCAATTCGAGACAGGCGTCACTCATATAGTCGAATTGCCTTCTGAGCTTCTGGTTGAACAGTTTGTTCAAGGCTTTTCTACTCTGGGGCAAGCTTTTCTCTATGGCGGACCTGTTTTAGTAAGTATTTTGGCCGAGAGAGTCTTGAATATAGAAGTTTCAAATTATTGTGTTGTGGACAGAAATGATATCATTAGAATAGTGAACACAATTGGAGGAGTTGATATAGATCTTGATCTGTTAGCTGCTTCAGCCTTGAATATGCCCCAGGGGCAAGCAATGCTTGCTGGAGAGCACCTGGTACATTTTCTATCGCCGGAAATTTCAGGAGCTGAGGGTAGTAGAAGACGACAGGCTATGGTGCTTAGGCAAATGTTCAATAAATTTAGAAACCAGAATGTCATTATGACCGCTCTTTTGGCTGATCAACTGCTAAGCAATATTGAAACTAATTTTAGCCCAGGCGGCGTAATGAACCATTACAACAGATTTGCATCCGGACGTAGTTGGCGATATATGAAGCATACTATTCCGGGAGAAACTGTAATGCGGCATAGCCGACCTTCTCATGAACCAGATTTATCTCTTTCACGTAAACTTTTAGTGTCTAACTAACGAGGGAATTGCTTCTTGAAACTGCTGATTATTGGTTCTAGTGGTCAATTAGGATCAGATTTTTACATTTATGCAAAAAGGAATGGCTATTCAGTTGATGCGCTGGATTTTCCGCAGGTAGATATCAGGATATATGATGATTTAAAAAAGAAAATTCACCAAAGTTCGCCTGATGTTATCTTAAACTGTGCTGCCTTTACTGCTGTTGATGCCTGCGAAACTGAAATTAAATCTGCATACGATCTGAATAAAACCGGACCGGAAAACATTGCCAGGTGTGCTCAATACGTGGGAGCTACGCTTGTCCATTTTAGTACTGATTATGTCTTTAGCGGAAACAAAGAGCGGCCTTATGTGGAAGAGGATCAACCAGATCCGCTAACAGTCTATGGAAAATCGAAACTTGCCGGAGAAATAGCTGTAAGAAGAACCTGGGACAAAAGTATAGTAGTACGAATAGCATGGCTGTATGGGTCAAATGGAACTAATTTTGTTAAAAGTATTCGAAGTAAAGCTAAAGAAATGAGCCTCAGGGGAGATGAGATGAAAGTTGTTTCAGACCAGGTTGGTACCCCTACATGGACCCTTGATGTAGTTAAGCAGGTCATCCTTCTTCTTTCAAAAAAAGAGTGTGGGGTGTTTCATTGTACAAGTCAGGGTATGTGCACCTGGTATGATTTCGCATGCCAGATTATCGAAGCTGCTTCTCTGCCGGTACGTTTAAGGCCTTGTGAAACTTCTGAGTTTCCTAGACCCGCCAGGCGCCCGCAATTTAGTGTTCTTGAAAACAAGAGGTTAAAATCCCTTGACATAGATATCATGCCAGAATGGACTCAAAGCTTTAAAAAGTATGTGGAATATGAAAAAAGTGGTATTTGTGTCTGAAATTAACTAAGATTGTTGAGATTGAGTTAATAAACTATTTTCATCCTTATTTAACGTGGGTGTGAAAAGATATGAAAACTGTTTTGGTTACAGGTGGTGCAGGTTTCATTGGATCAAACTTTATTGATCAGATTCTCAGTACTAGAGATGACCTGTTCCTAGTAAACTTTGATGCATTAACTTATGCTGGTAACTTGGATAATTTAATTGAGGTATCCACTAATCCAAGGTATACATTCATTAAAGGAAGCATTTGTGATCCTGATTCAGTCACTGAATTATTCAAAAAATATGATTTCGATTACGTGGTACACTTTGCTGCGGAATCACACGTAGATAGAAGTATACTGGGGCCAGCAGAATTTGTGAACACAAATGTAATCGGCACACAGGTATTGCTGCACACCGCTAAAGATGCCTGGCAAGCCCATTTTGGTGACAAACTGTTTATTCATGTTTCTACTGATGAGGTATATGGCTCCCTGGGTAGGAATGGATATTTTACGGAAGAAACTCCTCTTGCACCAAACAGCCCGTATTCGGCAAGTAAAGCTGGAAGTGATTTGCTTGTCCGTTCTTATTTTAAAACATTTAATTTTCCATCAATTATTACACGCTGCTCTAATAATTATGGTCCGTATCAATATCCCGAAAAACTTATACCTTTAATGATAATCAATGCTATGAATGACAAGGCGCTGCCGGTGTATGGAGACGGATTAAACGTCAGAGATTGGTTGTTTGTAAAAGACCACTGTAACGCACTTCAACAAATAATGGAAAAGGGCACTCCTGGAGAGGTTTATAATATCGGTGGCAGGAATGAAAAATCCAACATCGAAATAGTTCACAAGATATTAAATGAGCTTGGAAAACCAAAATCTTTAGTTAACTATGTAAAAGATCGTCCCGGTCATGATAAAAGATACGCAATAGACGCATCAAAGATTGAGTCCGAACTTGGCTGGCAACCATCAATTTCTTTGGAAGATGGTTTGGCTTTAACCATTGAGTGGTATAAAAATAACAGCTGGTGGTGGGAAAAAATACTTAACACAAAAAATTTTGGTAATGGCTAATTTGTTTAGGTCAAAAGTTCAAGTGTGATACCTTTCACCTTTTGCATATCAAGTGTAACAGGTTTCATTTTCGTTTTGTTTTTATTTTCATAAATAAGAACCTGGGGTTTTGTTATGTGTTCCGGTGAAACAGAAGAGATTACCCCGGTACACCCTATAAGCTTGTCAAAGGGAGCATCTGTTATTTTAACCCGTGTTCCAACTGGGTAGATTGGTACTATTTTAATTAATGTTTTAACTATATCAGTGTTGAACTTACTTCCCGACTCTTTTATTATTTGAGCTATAGCACCTTTACTACCAAGAGCTTCACTGAAATGTCTCCGTCCATTTAAATACATCTCATAAGCATCTGCTACAGCAACGATCTCTGCAAATCTGTGTATCGTTCCTTTGGAAAGACTCTTGGCCGGAGGGCGATTTTCACCTTTTAGCCCCCTTGGGTAACCACTTCCATCCTGGTGTTCGTGATGCGACAAGGCTACCGCTGTGCTTGTAGGGGGTATAGCGCTGATTCCAGAAAGCATCATATAGCCATAAATTGTATGCTGATTTAAAATTTGTTGCTCCTCTTCATTAAGAGGGGATTCTTTGTTCAATATGGAGGTTGGGATAGATAGCATTCCAATGTCGTAGTTGATAGCTCCAAGACCAAGTTGCTTCAGTTCGTCAAAAGAAAACGTATATTTGTACCCAATACATAAGGAAATTATAGTAGTAAAAATAGAATGTTTAAAAAGGTCATCTGATTCATTTATGATTTTTGTAATATTAACCAGTGCCCATGGTTCTGTACATATATCATCAATGATTTTACTTACCATTGTCACTAGGCCGCTGTTTCTAATAATATCATTTATATTATTGCGATCCTTTTCAATGGTTTCAATAACTTTTGATTTAACATTTAATTCTTTACCAAAAACAGAACGAATATCTTTTGAAGATTGCTCGACTGTGGTGGTTAACTCAGATTGAACTTGTGTGCTGATAACAGGCTGAGGATTAACTTCTTCAGTACCCTCAATGTCAACCATAAGCGTTTTGAAACCCATTTTTTTGAGTAATTCAATCTGCTTATTATTTAAATTGTATCCTGCAGATACAAGAAGCTGTCCCGATTTGGTGAAGACCGATTCTCCAATTGTCATACCTTCTGTAATATCTTCAATTCTATAATTTACCATTAGCTTAGAACCGCTTAAAAAAATATGAGTGAAAAGCTTTTTTTTCATTATAACACCAATTTGGTGACCATTCAACATAGATATCCTTGCGGCCATTGAAAATGTATCTTCCAAAATAGTCTAACTTACTGAACTAACAGTGTTGTAACAACATTTTCAAAAAAAAACGATTGATGGTTGGCTTAAAATGAAAAAGGGCTCCACCAGCTCTTCAGGTGGCCCTTATCTGATTTATTTTACCATGCAGCCTTTCCACCTGAAGGCAGAATGCCTCAATTCTCGACTGCAGAACCTGTGGAAATGGATTACCGTCACTTTCAATGGAAAGGAAGGGAAGGGTTTTTATATCCGACCTTATAGCACCTGAGCCGGTAATTTTTTTATCAAGCCTCATCTTATTTTCTACGGTAGCTTCTGCGGAAAGAACGGCTTCCACAACCCGGGTAGGCATGCAGGCAAATGGTCCAATCTGAATAGAGCCAAGAGTAGTAGAGAGAATATCTTTAAAATAACTTCCAGCAACTAAAATCGGTTCTCCTGTCAGCTGCTTGTTAAAAAAATTCTCGCCATATTTAATCACCTCTTCAATATTAGTCATTTCATACTGATACAGACCTGATTGTGAGAGAATCGATTTAATTTTCCGTTCAAAATGATGCTGAAGAAGGGTTCTGGTCTTAAATTCTACCTTGTCTTTAAGGGTGAAATCTGCTTCAAAAATACCTTCTCTTACATTGTAGTCACAATATTCAAGCCATTCAAAAACTGGAGCTCGTTTTACGATAATATCTCGCTGAGATAGTCTGTATATAAGATTCTGGCATGAAAAGTTATCACGTCGAACAAAAATTTCACCAAGCAAAGATACCATTTTGGCTTTTTTTAACGGGTACTTTAGCTTAATGGTTTTAAGATTTTTAGAAACAGTTGAAAGTAGCCGATACAAACCACTTTTTTTTCCGGATCTAAAATGTGAGATAATTCTTTCCCACTCTTTATTGAATATTTCCATTGCCTCATCTTTATTTTCATGAAGTACAAGAAGCGCATTACGAATATCTTCCATGCAATCAGAAATGATGATTGATTTTAATACATTAAGTGCATCAAGTATAGATAGTCCTGCATAGCCGTTTTCGTTAGTTAGAGAGAGCAGGGCGACATTGGGTATACGTTTTTTTTCTATTAAACTGTTAATATAAACATTATACTGGGTGAGTCTGCAGTTTCCACCGCTTGTGGGCATAAAATATACGAGAAATTCCTCATCACAAGTGCGTTTTGAGAGATAAGAAAGAAGGCCACCGGTTGTTAAAATTAGTGGTAAGCATTCCTTGCAGGAACTGTACCCTTTTCCAAGTTTAAGGACTTCTGCATCGTATTGAGAAATAGCAGAAGCTTTTATACCTGCTCCACTAAACGTTGATGCGATGAGTTCACTCGATAGTTCTCCCATTGATGGAAACAGGAGGTGAACTCGAGGATCACTCAATTCAACCTTCTCACCACTACTTGATACAAAAAAGGGAGTTTTGTTATGAAAAGATATATGGGCTGGTTTAAAATCAGGATTGACTACTCTGGGGTGAGTAATTGATCGGTAACGTTCGATTATGTCGGTAAAAGCATCGATTCTGGTATTTACACCCGCATCAGCAGTGTGACTGTCAAGTTCTAAAGTTAAAGATGGTTTTGATTGCATTATGTTTCTAAAATATCCAACTAAAAAAGAATCAGGACCACAGCTAAAATTGGTAATATAAGTACCAAACAGCTGAGGGTGTGTTTTAACAAACCGGGCGGCTTTAATAAGGTTTTGTCCAATTGCCCAGTTCATATCCATTGGGCATTCAAGATTCTCAAACGGTAGAGAATCCCACGGTATAATAGTAATCCCGTTAGAACCAAACTTTCCAGGGATACCCATGTTTGCTTCTGAGGTAAATGCGTTGTATGGCCTGCCAAAAAGTACAATAGCAACTTTGTTTGGATCTTTTTCCAACTCCTCAAGTGCTTTGAGACCAAGTTCTTTTATCTGTAGATTGTTCTCTTTGAACACTTCAACTGCTTTGTGGTAAGCTTCAATCCCCTGCGAAAAAGTACCCCCTACTTGTTGTGCAATATCACCAAAAACGTTGGCCTGAGATTCATATCCCTTTGAAAAGTTTATTACTGGAGAAATGAATTGAGTGCTGTGCAACATATCGCTGAATGCACTTTTTAGATAATAGGGCTCACTTTGAAGTAATAAACAGGTGCACTGGTGTTCTTTTTTGCGATTAGAAGCGTTTTCAACAAAAAGTTCAGTTATTTTTGGCAAAAATAAATAATCCGGTTTTTCTTTTAAAAGAGAAAAAAGAGCCCCGTGTGCAATCTCTCCAGGAAAGCAAAATGAAGATCTTTTTCGCTTCATTCCTTCCGGAGAAATATCGTTGGATAAAATTACATCTAAGCCCAGAGCTGAAAAAAAAGAATGGTACAGAGGGTAAAACATGTGTGTTAAAAAAGAACGGTTGAGTCCAATAGATTTATTCATCCTAATGTTGGAAGAAACGTTTGTGGCTTTATATACAGTTTCCTGCCGAAGTGAAACTAAATCATACTGTTTTCTTTGGTGTGAAACTTTCCGTATCAAGTTGTAATATTTATTGCAGGCACCACCAAAAGGATATTTCTTCCCTTCTATTATCATAGTGTTAATTTCACAACTTCTATCACATATTTCACTCCCGCCTGTGCAAGTGAATTTAGCTCCATTTTCAATCTTTCTTTTGGCAAGAGTATTTAAATCGTAGGTGCTTCTATCTAATTGACCATCATTTATGCGCTGTTTGACTTCCTGGGCTACCCCAAAGGCCCCCATTAAACCAGGTTCCGGAGGAACGATAATTGGCTTGCCTAAAAGATTAGCCATTGCAAGAGGTACTGCCTTATTATAACAAACCCCTCCCTGCATGAAAATTCTTTTACCTGATGGGCGCTGTCCCTTAACTCTGTTTACATAATTCATACAGATTGAGTACACAAGGCCTGCAACGATATCTTCTCTGGAAATATTTTCATGAGAAGCTGTTTTGATATCAGAGGAAATGAATGCTGCGCACTGATCATTGAAATTTGGTGGTTTCTTACTATTGAGGGCAATCTTTTCTAATTCTTTATAATTGATGCCAAGCGTTTCACCTGCAGATTCTTCCAAAAAAGAGCCAGTTCCTGCAGAGCAGGCTTCATTCATTGCATAATCAGAAGCCACCGAATTGGTAAGATAAGTGTACTTGGCATCCTGGCCCCCAATTTCGAAAATTGTATCGACATTTTTGTCAAAAAATGCTGCAGCAGTAGCATGAGCTATAATTTCATTTATGACAGCAGAGGTTTGAGCGTGAAGCCCTGAAATCTGCCTGCCGCTTCCTGTCGTTCCAAGGCCGATAACCTTGACAGGAACCTTTAATTGCTTTAGGAGGGCTACATAGCATTGCCTGGATGCTTCAATAGGATTACCGTTTGTTCTAAGATAAACAGATCCAACAACAGTACTGTCTTTAAAACGTAGCGCAACAGCTTTTGTTGTTGTAGATCCAACATCTAATCCTATAATAAGCTCATCCCCTTCTCTTGCCTCCGATTGTGTTAATTCTTTGAACTGAACTAACTCTCTGCCGCGTTCTATAGGGGGCAAGGGTTCAAAGGAATTGCTGCAGTCCTTAATTTGTTTATGGTCTCTAAAAAGGGTGTTTGCTCTTTGCTCCAGTGCATAATGCGCAGCACCTACTGCTTCAAATACATTCGCGAATTCAGGAACGTAGAGTTCATTGAGTTTTTCTCGTAACATAGAAATAATTACGCTGTTATTACTGATTCCACCGGTGATGATCAGTTCTTTTACAGGAGCTTTTTCAAGAAGCTCTAAAACCTTTTCTGCCATCATACGACAGAGTCCGGCACTAACCCTACCTACCGGAATTCCTTTATTTAGTGCATGGGTGCAGTCACTTTTACAAAAAACCGAACAACGGCCAGAAACTGGAAACTCATCACTCTGTGCAGCTAATTTCACTGCTTCTGTGACTGAGACATTCATGCGCCTGATTTGTTGAAAGAAGAAATCTCCGGTGCCCGAAGCACATTTATTACCGGTTTGGACAGAGGATATCATATGATCCTGATCTAATGTATAAAGGATAAAATTCTCCGCCCCAAGGCTTGCAACCGCTCCGGGATTCGATGACAAAAGATTGTTTTCTTTCATATGTCTTAACGAATATTCAACTGCTTCAGGTTCGGTTATTGAAGGAGTATCTATCATTTCACGAAACTTTCGCCCAGTGAGCATAGAGAAGTCATAGTTTTCAGTTCTAAACTGCTTCATTAGCGTATCGAATGCTTCTCTGGGTGAGTTGTCATGGTTTTGAACAACTTGTTTGGTGATTTTTGAACCGAGTTCATTTTTAGTAATTTCGGCAGCTTTAATAGATGCTGATCCAATGCAAATTCCAAGTGATTTTAGAATCATTTTTTGTCCCTCTGGCGGTTGTATTAAATGTGAAAAAAAATGTAACCTTTTGAATGTGAACAGGAAGAATCAGCAAAAAACATGCCTTAAATGCGGTGAGTAAGCATCAGCTCTGATAGGAAAAAACTGGGGAGCAAAACTGTACTGATGTAAAACTGCCAAGAAACTAGGGAACGGATCGATCTGGCAGAGCAAAGATTTTACACTTAGGTAAGTTCATATAGTATATTTTAAACAGTGGGTTTATAGTCCTTTTTTTTAATAAAAAAAAGCTGTATGAAGACCTTTTTTGTTTTCTGAAGCTTAAAAAAATGATTTCGGTGTTGTTGGCTTGGTGTCGTTTGAGCTCAGAAAAAACCTTGGTGAAATTAACGCAGTATTTTTACAATCATCTTAAAATGTCAAAATGGTTGGAACCCCATGCCATCAATTTTCAGTTACATCGATTACCGCGAGTTTTTAAGTGATTGGTTAAGTGAGAAGAAAGAGGAGAATTCTATATACTCCTACCGGTATCTTGCTGGTAAATTGGGAATAAAATCTCCTGGTCACCTCAACTTGATAGTAAAAGGACATATTAATCTTTCATTAAAGTACCTTCCCTCTTTTGCCAGAGTGATGAAGATGAGTAAGAGAGAGAGAGATTATTTTGAAACAATGGTGCTTTATTGTCATGCCAAAGGTGTGCAGGAGAAAAAAACGCCTTTTAGAAAAATTACAGTCATTTCAGGAATTTCGGGTTCATCAATTAAAGGCAGCGCAGTATGAGTTTTTTGAGCACTGGTACTACACTGCTATAAGGGAATTGCTCGAAATAGTCCCTTTCAATGAAAAATACAAGGAATTTGGGAGCTTGCTTGAACCTTCTGTATCAGCTTCTGAAGTTTTTAAAGCTGTTAAGGTACTGGAAAAGTTAGGACTTATAGAAAAAAACGAAAATGGGTACTGGGAGAAAACTGAAAGACTTTTAAGTACCGGTTATGAAGCACCGACCAAAGCAGTCGGAAGTTATATTTTAAAAACTCTCGATCTCGCCAAAAAAGCACTCGGCAGGGTTCCTCGGGAAGAACGAAATATCTCCTGGGCTACGTTCTCTATTTCGGAGGATAGCTTCAAAAAAATTCAGGATGAAATAAGGTCATTTAGATTAAAAATTTTGCAACTAGCTTCCCAGGATCCAAATCCGGAGCGGGTGTATCACCTGGGAATTAATTTTTTTCCGTTTTCAAAAAGTAGAAAAGGTAAGGAACGGTTATGAGAAAAAGATCTTTTCTAATGTGGACCACGTTTTTAATTGCTTATGTAATCCTTACTGGTGGCTGCCAGCAGGTAACCGGAATAGAAGGAGAGGGGATGGTGGCAGTTGCGTATTCAAACGGGACACCCGCTTCTGGTATAAAAGTTAGGGTTATCGATGCTAAAAACTGGCAAAAACGTAGTGCAAACAGTGAAACTCCGGTGGTTTATGAAATCCGTACTGATGAAAATGGGTACTATAAGCATCCCAGACGGTTTTCGCATGGCTATAATCTGGAACTTAGCGGAGAAAATGAAGGGTTTTTCTGGCCTGATGCTCAGATTTCAGTGGACAAGGATGTAATACCAATAACGTTAAAGGAGTACAGCACTATTTCCGGAAAAATTACTAGTGAATATTACGGTGTAGATACTGTTATGCTCAGAGGTACAAGTTATAAAGCTGCTATTAACGATAAAGACTCTTTTGATTTGAATTTTATTGCACCAGGTAATTACCAAATGTATTCTTCTGTAGTAAGTATTGATAGTTTAAGATATGTAACAGATATTGAAGTACAGCCAGGTGAAAATATTACAGATCTTGAACTCAATGTAGTACCATATGTTTATTTCTACCGCTTCGGTAATTCGCAAAACACTCTTTTGTATTCACAGTCCGTGAACAATGAATGTTGGTTTACTTACTACGGAGGCATAGAATCTTGGGTGTATAATGTAGTAAATGATCATGCTATCGATGGTTTAGGGTATATGAAAACACGCTTTGGGTTTGGGGAAAGTAGTGATAGTCATCTGGGTATTGGTGCACGTTTTCTTGCTGAGTCGAATGTTGATCTATCAGAAGTGGATAGTTTGCTTCTAAGAATAAAGGGGGAGGGCGTGTTGCGGTTTAACATAGAGTCAAAGCTTATTGAAGAGGAACAGCAAACAGAAAGAGTATCTCACTACGGAGCTGCTATTGAGCTTACTTCTGAGTGGCAGGTAATTTCAATTCTTACTGATAATCTCAGTATTGAGGTCCATACTGATTATTCCTGGTACGAAGCTTCAAAAGACATAGAACAAATCACAATCGAAGCGGAAAAAAGAGATAATCCAGAGTTTGATACTCTCACGTTTATGATTGATTACATCTCTTTGCATGGAGTTACTATGGAAGGGATCAGAGGATTTTAGAACTCGTAAACAGTGGTTGATCTATCTTCCTGCACTGGTTTATTGCATAGTTTCTTATCTGTTCCACCTGTCCTATGATTAGATCGTATTCATAGTCAACCACCGTGCTTTTGTCAAGTCTCATGTTGCGCCGTGGTGAGATATAGATCTCTGACTCCGGAGAACGGCCTGCTCTGGGGTTGCAATTGGTGCCAGAAGCAAATACTTCTGCATCTTTTATATACACCCCAAGTCCCCAACCACAATTATCGACTGCTGCTACCCACTGTTCTGGGTTTTGCCAAAAGAGTGCCTTTTCTGTGTCTGTGGTAGAAAATAGCTTTCCATCTTTGTTAGTTTCAGTTCTTCGGCAAGAATAGATATGGCCTAATTCTTTTATCAGACTTAAAGCGGGCATCTCCTGCAGGTAAGATACCTCATTCCAAAGGTTATCAGTTCTTTTGATCGAAAAACGGTTTCTTATTTTTGCTGCGCTTTCTGATAGAGTAAACCAACTCTCCATAGTACACTGGGCTAATTCCCCTTTCATGTCCCATAAAAGCGGCTGAACCTTTATATAGATTTGGTCCTCTGTCGTTTTAAAGTTTAGCACTTTGGAGCGGTTGCCAGATGCATCCCCTGCCTGAACAGGATTCCACCCCCAGGGGGAGCAGTTGGTTGCCTGTCCTTTAGCTCTGCGATCAAGTGGTTCACCTGCAAAATAGGATTGTTGAATATAGCTACCGCTATGGCTTGTATTAACTAAATTGCGTCCTGTCCCGGACTCTCCAAGATAGGCTATGGCTCCTCCAGCCGTCAGGTCTACTTTTAAATGAAGTAATCCGTTATTAAGCTGGAGTTTATTTGGATTAACTGAGTTATGATGGTCTACAATTTGTATTCTTTTAATTAAGTTATTATCCGGTTTTTTTTCATTACAACACTCCCAGTGTTCATACTGTTTTGCTAATTTATCCAAAGTACTCTCTTCGAGTGAAAAATTTGCTTCCGAACCAAATGTTTGGATTAGCCATTTTATTATTTTGTTCACTGATTCGAACTCATCTACAGGTCTTTTTTTTAAGCGGCCAGCCGTGCATATTGCAACGTGATACAGATGGTTGTTTCTGAATGTAGTCATCTTAAGCTCCCCCCCGAAAGCAGTTCATCCGGATATCTTTTTCCCGCGTGTATTCATAACTTCATTAATAAGCTTAAAAACAGCTCACGATCAAAAAATTATATATATGCATATTGGTCATATTCTGTATGTAGCAATCTTTTATGGTTTCAAATAGTCTGTGATGACGATTCTCGCTTTGGGGCCCTTGGATGCAGGGCCACTTATTGTTGTAACTGAATATCTAATCTTACAATAATATAGCCGATCGGCAACCGGTTTACATAGTTTTTTATCTAATTCACTGATAATTTCGTTTTAAAATTAAAACGGTTAAATCACGGGCCTGTAATCGTTAAAAAATCTATGTCCTCTTCTGGCACATTTAATCTGAGTGAAGAGCTATCTTTCCTAAAAAATTACTTTAGTATAGATTATACCAATAACATCTGACGCAAATCACTTCCTTAAACTATTTTCTATAGTTTTACTCTGATAATGAAACGGTTTCTTTAAAATATGGTCATAACCGGCTCGTAGTGTAATTTAAGTCAGTAGAAGCACTTAAAGGCTGAGTCGTTTAGAACTAATGGAGAGAGATGTGACGACGCTTACAGAATTAAATGAACAGATGAAGGTTCGGGTAGAAAAAATTTCTCAGATTTCAAATACCGGCCAGCAGCCGTATGCAGAAAGGTACGAAAGAACACATTCTTTGAGTGAGGCCCTTACACTTGCAGATGATACTGCTGGAGTACGTGTTGCCGGGCGTGTGGTATCGCTTCGTTATTTTGGAAAACTGGCGTTTGGGCATTTATATGATATTAATGGGAAACTTCAGTTTGCGCTTCAGAAAAAAAAGCTTGGAGAACTTTTTGCCCAATTCAAGGAACTGGTAGATATTGGTGATTTTATCGGTATTGAAGGGCAGATGATGACCACCAAAACCGGAGAAAAAACCATCGATGTTCACGGTTTTACATTTCTGTCTAAAGCATTACGCCCTCTTCCAGAAAAATTTCACGGACTGACAGATCCCGAACTGCGCCTTAGAAGACGGTATCTGGATCTTGTAATGAACGAAGAGTCACGAGAGCGCTTTAAGAAACGTACGCATATAATTCGCACTATACGTACATTTCTGGATGAAAATGAGTTTTTTGAAATCGATACTCCGGTTCTGACGAACAAAGCAAGCGGTGCTTTGGCTCGTCCTTTTATTACGCACAACAACGCACTTGATATTGATGTATACCTCCGTATCGCACCCGAGACCTACCTAAAGCGCGCTATTGCCGGTGGATTCGATCGGGTCTATGAATTTGCCCGTTCTTTTCGCAATGAGGGGGTTGATGCCTCACATCTGCCCGACTTTACGCTTTTAGAGTATTACTGTGCTTACTGGAATTATGTAGATAACATGAACTTCACAGAAAAACTTATAAAACATCTACTCAACTCTGTTATGGGCACACTGGAGATCACTTACGAAGACAGGCAGATATCTTTTGACGGTACATGGCCAAGAGTTTCATTTAGGGATCTTATCCTAAATGACTGTGGTATAGATATCGACCAGTTTGCTACTAAAGAAGATCTTCACCAGGAAATAGAGCGCCAGGGGATAACGCTTGAAACAGATGTTGATATATCCAAAGCCGGAAGAGGTACCCTTATCGACCTCTTATACAAAAAAGTTTCCCGGCCCAAGCTGATTAATCCGGTTTTTATTACCCATCACCCGCTTGATCTTTCCCCTCTTGCGAGAAAAAGTGATGCAAACCCTTCAGTGGTGGACAGATTTCAACTGGTTGTTAATGGTTGGGAAGTAGTAAATGCCTATTCTGAGCTGGTGGATCCACTCGATCAGGCTCAAAGGTTTAAACAGCAAGCAGAGGCAAGGGCCCATGGTGATACAGAAACTATGGATGTGGATAATGATTTTCTCACGTGTATGGAGTATGGAATGCCTCCTATAAGCGGTTGGGGAATGGGTATCGACAGGATTATTGCACTCTTAACTAATACTACAAACCTGAGAGATGTGATACTCTTTCCATTGCTCAGGCCAGAGGTCTAAATTTAACGTAGTTATGCTAGGGCCTTATTAAAGGAAAAAAAGCGTGGGAAAAATGGAATTGTTTGTTGCTCTTCGATACCTGCGGGGCAAGAGAAAAATTGGTTTTATATCCTGGATTACCTACATTTCGGCAATCGGTGTTTGTCTTGGATGTTTTGTATTGGTGGTAGCACTTTCTATTGCTAATGGTTTTGAAAAAGAGGTACGGGATAGAATCGTAGGTACTCTTGCTCACGCCAAAGTACTTAAGCACAACTCTCAGCCTATTACTGAATATCAAACTCTCAGGGACTATGTTCTTGATCATCCACAGGTAATCGGTGCCTCACCCTTCATTAGTGGTAAAGGTGGAATTGAACATGAGCAGGTCCAGGATGGAATAATGTTTACAGGGGTTGATCCTGAGCTTGAGCACACGGTGACAGAGATTTCTCAATCGATAAAAAGGGGACAATTTTTTCTGGATACCCTAAAATCGAGGCGCGGCAGGGACTTTCCGGGTGTGGTTCTGGGGACAGGGCTGGCAAATAGGCTTGGAGTGGATGAAGGCTCCGAAGTGGTGCTAATGAGTCTGGCTACAGAAGAGGGAGAATTAGATCCGGTTCCCAAAATGGGACGTTTTACCGTTAGTGGAGTTTTTCAGACGGGAATGCATGAATATGATGCAAACTTTGTGTATGTATCGATCGCTTCGGCTCAGAATCTTTTGAATATGGAGGGGGTTGAAGGGATACAGATAAAAACCACCAACCTTTTCAGAGCCGACAGGATTTCAGCTAATGTGCGCGACTATCTTGGGGGCTATCCTTATAGTGTTGTGGACTGGCAGACTCAGAACAGGTCGCTTTTTGAGTGGATGAAACTTGAACGTTTGGTCATATTCATTGTGATATCGCTTATAATGGTGGTTGCGGCTTTTAACATTATCTCTTCACTGATAATGATGATTCTGGAAAAACGCAAAGAAATAGGCATCCTCATGGGTATGGGAGCTACATCGGGCTCGATCATGAAAGTGTTTATGTTAAATGGAGTTGTAGTAGGGTTTATTGGCTCTACCCTGGGAGTACTTATGGGGTTGGGGCTTTGTTTGATTCAGTACCATTATCAGGTAATTCCGTTACCGGGTGATATATACTTTATAAGTAAACTTCCGGTATTGATTAGTAGTTTTGATGTGATAGCAATTTATATTTCTGCAAATGTTATCTGCTGGCTTGCTACTCTCTATCCTGCATGGAAAGCATCAACAATGCTTCCTGCCGAATCAATACGGTATGAGTAAGAAGGGGTGGGTTTAAATGAAGTTAAAAAATGATATAAATCAGGGGGCAGCTTAATGCCTGAGGTTATGGTTAAAGTAACAAATGTGAGAAAGAAATTTAGTGATGATGCCGGGGAGTTTGATGTACTCAAAAACGTCTCCTTCTCTATAAAACGGGGGGAGATGGTGTCGCTGGTTGGGATCTCTGGCGCCGGCAAAACAACTCTGCTTCAGATCCTTGGGGGACTGGACAGAGCTACAGAAGGAACAGTTTGTGTTGGAGGTAAAGTCCTTGGCGAACTCTCAGGAAAAGAGCTGGCCTTATTTAGAAATCGTCAAATTGGTTTTGTTTTTCAGTTTCATCATTTATTACCTGATTTCACCGCTGCAGAGAATTTATTTATCCCCGGGCTTATTAGTGGGAATGGAAAAAAAGAGTGTATGAAAAGGGCTGATGAGCTTTTGGATGCCTTTGGGCTTGGGCATAGGAAGGGGCACTACCCTGCAGAGCTTAGTGGTGGGGAACGTCAGAGGGTAGCGCTTGCAAGAGCTATGTTTAACAAACCGGCACTTGTACTTGCAGATGAGCCGACCGGGAATCTGGATCGCGCCAATGGCGAGTTGCTGCTTGAGCTGTTTGAAAAAGCGAACAAAGAGTTTGAACAGACATTTTTGATCGCAACTCATAACAATCGTCTCAGCCAGGGGTTGGATAGAGTACTGTATTTGGATGATGGAAATATTAAAGGCACCGATAAGGCGATTACTGCAACCGATGAATGGTAAAAAAGGTAGAGAACGTGGGTAAAATTGAGTGGTTTATTGCTCTGAGATATTTAAGGGGAAAGCGTAAATTAGGCTTTATCTCCTGGATAACCTATATCTCTGCTGCAGGTGTTTGTGTTGGCAGCTTTGTGCTGGTGGTAGCGCTGTCTATTGCTAATGGTTTTGAAAAAGAGGTCCGTGAGCGAATCGTGGGCACTTTAGCTCATGGAAAAGTATTGCAGTATCATTCACGTCCAATTACCGGGTATGAAGGTCTTCTTACCCGCATTTCGCAACATCCGGATGTTATTGGTGTATCACCTTATATAAGTGGAAAAGGGGCTGTTGAACACAGAGAGCTTCAGAACGGGGTAAAGTTTACGGGGGTTGATCCTGAGTACGAGCATGAAGTTACAGAAATCTCCCGTTCTTTGTTATATGGCTCCTTTCACCTTGATTCAGTAAAATCAAAACGAGAGCGCTCCTTTCCCGGCATAGTGATTGGTTCTGTACTAGCAGAAGAACTCAAGGCACAGGTCGGTTCAGAAATCGTTCTTATGAGCCTTGCCACAGTCGAAGGGGAAAGTGATCCCGTTCCTAAAATGGGACGTTTCACCGTTTCGGGGATATTTGAAACCGGAATGTATGATTACGACAAACTTTTTGTGTATATCTCTATCCCTTCAGCCCAGATGTTATTAAACATGGATGGTGTGGAGGGAGTACAGATTAAGACCACCGATCTTTTCAAAGCTAATGAAATCTCTTTGGATTTACGTGATTATCTGGGAGGATACCCGTTTAGGGTCGTTGACTGGCAAACTCAAAATCGTTCTCTTTTTGAATGGATGAGGCTTCAGCAGCACTTGATTTTAATTATTGTCTCTCTTATAATGGTCGTTGCGGTGTTCAATATTATTTCCACCCTGATAATGATGATTTTGGAAAAGCGACGTGAGATAGGGATTCTTATGGGAATGGGATCAACGTCTGGATCGATCATGAAAATTTTTATGGTCAACGGGGTGGTAATAGGGTTTATTGGCTCGACATTAGGAATGATTTTAGGTCTTGGGTTGTGTTTTATACAGAGTCGTTATCAATTTATTCCGTTACCCGGAGATGTGTACTTCATAAATACTCTGCCGGTGTTAGTGAAGGGTTTTGATGTACTGGTGATCTTTTTATCTGCTAATATTATCTGTTGGCTTGCTACCTTGTACCCTGCCTGGAAAGCCTCAGCAGTGCTTCCTGCTGAATCGATGAGATACGATTAGTGTCACGAGTAATAACTTGTGACACGGTGCTTTTTGTTCCAAAATTTTTGAAAAATTCGCTTTAGCTGCGGTTTTTGGAGAATTTTCTTGATTAAAATCAGGTGGTGGTTAAGGGTTTAAGTTTGAACTCCTTGGGCAAATAGCGCAAATGGATTAGCGCAGATGCTCTAAATGTTTCCTCTTCATCGATGCATTTAGTAGATTTATAGGGTTAAGGTGTAATATGGTCGCCCATTTATTTAAGGATGGTGCTTAATGAAACTTTGTGATGAGTGCGGAATAAACCCGGCAAACATTCATCTTACGCAGATAGTAAACAGTGAAACACATGTGTATCATCTTTGTGATGAGTGTGCAAGTGATAAGGGTATATCGATAACCTTAGATAACGATGAGGATATGGTAATGGCTGAGCAAAAAAGCAACTCCTCTCCGGTAGAGAAGAAAATGGAAGAGGAGAAAGTGTGCCAGGGTTGTAATCTTAAGCTTTCTGATTTCAGGGCTAAGGGATGGCTTGGTTGTTCAACTTGCTATGGATCTTTTGAAAAAGAGATAAATGAACTATTGGTTCAGGTGCATGGTTCATCTCTTCATCGTGGGAAAAAATATGCAGGATCAACTACTCAGGGTAAGCGGGTGCATGATCTTGAACATTTACGAAGTCAGCTTGATTTAGCTATACGCAATGAAGAGTTTGAACAGGCTGCGGCTATCAGGGATGCGATACATAGTATCAAGCAGATGGGAGTTAAATGAATAAAGAGAAACGTGGTTGCCTCGATTTGGTAAAAGTTGTTCCAGTGTGGTTTAATAATAATGGCCCCGAATCGGATGTGGTTGTTTCAAGCAGGATTCGCCTGGCACGTAATTTGGACAACCATCAGTTTCCCTTTCAGGCATCATTGAAAGAGCGCAAAACCGTTTTCAAAAAGATCACAGAGGTGTTTGATAGTGGGGCTCAGTTTAAAACCTTTGAGGTGATAAATTTTTCCCGGCTTCGGGAGCTGGAGCAGCAGTTTCTGGTGGAGGAGCGGGTGGTAAGCCCTGATATGCTTAAGATGGATGGAGACAGAGGGGTCGTATGTGATTCTTCCCGGCGTGTGAATATAATGGTAAACGAAGAGGATCATCTTCGTTTTCAGTGTATTGATTCAGGCTTTCGCGCACAGGAGATGTGGGAAGTGCTGGATATGCTAGATGATACTATCGGTAAAAAATTTAAGTATGCTTATGATAATAAAATGGGCTTTTTGACCTGTTGCCCCACTAACTCCGGAACCGGTTTGAGGGTTTCGTTTTTGCTTCATTTACCAGGCCTTGTGCTCACAAAGTCTATTGATGCAGTGTTACAGGGTGCAAGTCAGATGGGGTTATCAACGCGAGGTTTTTTCGGAGAGAATTCTGATGTCATGGGTAACTTCTTTCAGCTCTCTAATCAGGCAACTATGGGTTCACATGAACAGGAGTTTGTTGACACTACCTGCAAAACTATCTCTGAAATTATCAGCAATGAACGCAAAGCAAGAGAGAGGGTGATGAGAGATGCCTCTCTTGAATTGAGTGATAAAGTATATAGATCATTTGGCATTCTAACTCATGCCCGAACACTAAGCTTATCAGAGCTTTTAAATCTTACCAGCGCATTACGGCTTGGAATACATTGCGGTGTTTTTGATGCATTTTCTGTTGAGCAGTTAAATCGCATAATCTGTATGAGTATGCCGGCCCATCTTCAGATTCATCGCAGCACTGCCATGAATGAGGAGGAGCTGAGTATAGCGCGGGCTGAGTTGGTCAGAGATTTGCTCGCAAAGAAGAGAAGGCGGAAAAAAAGTACACAATCCTTGAAATAATCAAAATTGAAAAAACGTGCACTCTGGGTATAAAAATCTGGAAGGAAGAATAGATGATGAATGGGATGTTTACAGATCGTGTAAAAAAGGTGATGCAGATAGCCAGAGAGGAATCTGTGAGGCTTGGCAACGACTATGTGGGTACCGAGCACCTTCTTCTTGGACTTATTAAAGAAGGGGATGGGGTTGCGGTAGCAGTTATGCGAAGCATGGGTGTGGATCTTGAAGAGCTGACTAACAGCATAGAAAAGACCATTACCTCCACTGGCGGAATGATGACTATCGGTCAGATGCTTCCATTCACTCCTCGGGCCAAAAAGGTGCTGGAAATAGCTGCAAATGAGGCCAGGTCAATGTCTCACAAATATATCGGTACCGAGCATCTACTGCTTGCTTTGATGAAAGACACAGAATCAGCTGCTGCAAACGCATTAGCTTCTTCGGGGCTCGATTATGAGCGGGTGAAGGAAGAGATAAACAGAGTATTGCGTGGTGGTGAATCTGTAAGTGGCACTAAAGAAAAGAGTAAAACTCCATTTCTGGATCACTTCGGGCGCGATCTTACTGCTATGGCTAAGGAAAATAAGCTCGACCCTGTTATAGGTCGGGAAAAAGAGATCGAGCGCGTCGTTCAGATCTTAAGCCGCAGAAAGAAAAACAATCCGGTTCTTATTGGGGAGCCGGGGATAGGGAAAACTGCCATCGTCGAAGGATTAGCTCAAAAAGTGGTGGAAAAAAATATCCCTCAGGTGCTCGAAAATAAAAGAGTTATCAATCTGGATATGGCATCCATGGTGGCTGGAACAAAATACCGGGGCCAGTTTGAAGAAAGACTTAAAGCTCTTATGGTGGAGCTTCAGAAAAATGAAAACATCATTATCTTTATCGACGAATTGCACACAATCGTTGGTGCTGGTGGCTCAGAAGGCAGTCTCGATGCATCGAATATTTTTAAACCCGCCCTTTCACGAGGTGAAATTCAGTGCATAGGTGCTACAACTCTTGATGAGTATCGCAAGTATATCGAAAAAGATGGTGCTTTGGCTCGTCGCTTTCAAACAATTATGGTCGATCCGCCAAGTGTGGCTGAAACTGTACAGATTCTCTCCGGTTTGCGGCATAACTATGAGGATCATCACAAAGTTACCTATACAGATAAAGCTATCGATTCTGCTGTTAAGCTGTCGGATCGCTATATAAGCGATCGTTTCCTGCCGGATAAAGCAATCGATATTATCGATGAGGCCGGTGCCCGCAAAAGACTCTCCAGTATGGAGATCCCTACCGAAATTAGAGATATGGAGAAGGAAATCTCAGGTGTGGTACGGGAGAAGGAAAGTGCTGTTGAGCAGCAGGAGTTTGAACGTGCTGCAAAGCTTAGGGATAAGCAGGAGAAGCTTAAAGGGACACTTCTGGAGAAAAAGGCACTGTGGCGAAAGAGTAAGGCTGAGGAGCGATTACTTGTGGACGAGAGCACTGTAACCGAAGTTATTGCAACTATGACCGGTATTCCATTAGCTCGTCTCGCAGAAGAGGAAACTAAGAAAATTATTAACCTTGAAGATGAGCTGCGTCGCAGAGTTATAGGGCAGGACAGAGCTTTGGAAGCAGTGGCAAGGGCTATCCGCAGATCACGGGCCGGTTTACACAATGTTCGCCGTCCTATCGCATCATTTATCTTCCTTGGCCCAACTGGTGTAGGTAAAACCGAACTTGCTAAAGCTCTCTCTCAATCGCTTTTTGATACAGAAGACGCAATGGTTCGCATCGACATGTCTGAATACATGGAAAAGTTTGCTGTTTCACGTCTGGTTGGTGCTCCTCCGGGATACGTGGGGTATGAAGAGGGGGGACAGCTTACAGAGAAGATAAGGAAAAAGCCATATTCAGTTGTTCTGCTTGATGAAGTTGAAAAGGCTCATCCTGATGTGTTTAACATTCTTTTGCAAATTCTTGATGATGGGGTTCTTACCGATGCTTACGGTCGTCATGTTAATTTCAAGAACACCATAATCATTATGACATCAAATGCTGGTACGCGTGATGTGAAAAAGAGTGGAACTGTGGGGTTTGGGAAAACAACTGCAGCTACAGGGTACGAAGCCATGAAGGCGAAAGTAACAGATGAGCTTAAAAGAATTTTTAATCCTGAATTTCTCAATCGGGTGGATGAAACAATTGTTTTCAACCCGTTGGGTAAATCCGAAATCGCCCAAATTATTGAAATACAGCTTAGAGAGCTCCAGGAAAGGCTCTCAGAGCGCAATATTCAGATAAATGTAGATCAGGAAGTTAAAACTCACCTGGTAAACGAGGGGTATGATCCGGTTCTTGGGGCGCGTCCATTGCGCCGTTCTATACAACGCCAGTTAGAGGATCCTCTTGCCGAGGAGTTTCTTGAGGGGCGGTTTCAGGACGGGGACACAATAATCGTGACTATGAAAGAGGAAAAGGTCGATTTTTCTAAACCCGGGTCCTAATAAAAACGCAATCTTTAGTGATGCTTCTGTGCCCTGTTTCGCAAATTTTGCCTGAAACAGGGCTTTGTTTTTTAATAGAAATTCTAATATTGCGATCTTAGTAGTGAGAAAAAGAGAATTGATCAATAAACAGACTACCTAAGCGAAAACCTGAGTAGAAAAAAAGTGATGCTTGGTACATTCCTTGTGAAACATCACCATGTTCTTCCTAGGTATGAGGCTTTGCTGGGAATAACCTGACCCGTATTTTGACCTGGACAGAGATATTTGAATGCGTGACATACGTAATATTATATTTAAGAGTTTTATAGGCAATATCATAAAGGCGGCACAGCTGTGCTTGCAGCTTGTGACAGTGTTTAGCACCCCGGTTACCGCCACAGATAACTCTGTCGTGTTGAGAAATGTGTTATCATTGGCAGGTTCTGTCTTCTTTAGCACAGAACCTGTTCTCCGCAATAAAGGACATTTGAAAATCATCCTGTTTACTGAAGGGTTTGTTTAATGATGGAAAAAAAACTACTGGTTATAGCTGTAACCATTATGTGTTTTGGAATTGGTGTTACTCATGGCAAGATACTGGATACTCTTAAAATTGAAGGTCTTGTTCATACTCGTGAAGCTGTTGTTCGCAATACCATACCACTAAGAAGTGGCGCTTCCTTCGCCTCCACTGATGTTCAGGAAGCCATTCGTACACTTTTTGCAATGGGTGCATTTCGTTCTGTAGATTTTTATATCACAGAAGAAAGCGAAACCAACGCGTCACTTCTGTTGAAAGTTGAAGAATATCCTCTATGCTTGAGTATTGAATTTCATGGAAACAGGCGGCTAAAAACAGATGAACTTGAAGAAGATCTGGGTTTAGTTCCAAATCAGGTGGCTTCAGATGCCCTTTTGCACAAAACAGTAAGTAATATTAGAGATAAGTATATCGAGGAGGGACATCGATTAGTTGAAATAGATGTAGAGCTTGTTGATGCAAAAATACCGGGAACCGCGATAGCTAAATACACAATCGATGAGGGGCCGCGGGTTAGAATTAGTGAGATCTCTTTTAAAGGAAATTCTCACATAAGCGATTCAAGGCTCTCCAGGGAGTTTAATACTAAAGAGAGAACCTGGTGGTTGTTTCGTCGTGGTTACTTTGATGAAACTCTTTATCGTTCCCATCTCGATTCATTGGTTATGTTTTATAATGAACAGGGATACCTTGATGCTGCAATCGAGAATGATTCTATCTGGTATTCTGAGTCCCAGGAAGAAATATTCATAGAGATTACAATTGATGAAGGGGATCGTTATTATACCGGTGATATTTTCTTTACAGGTAATTCGGTCTTAGATGATGAAACACTAGCCTCGCGTGTTGCTATGCGTAAAGGTCGTCATTTTGAGGCTAGTCGTTTTGAAATGACAAAGGCTCTTATTGAGGATGCCTACAGGGAAGAGGGACACTTATGGGTTAGAATCGATGATAAGCCAACCTTTAGGGGTGATACTATTGATGTAGTAATGAATATTCATGAGGGGCGCCCTGCGATTGTTAGAAGGATAGATATTCAGGGTAATGATAAAACTATGGAGAAAGTAATAAGGCGTGAGTTGGAGCTTGTGCCCGGGCAGAGATACAGGCAGTCTCAGATGGTACGTAGTCATCAAAATCTTCACCGCTTAGGTTACTTCGAAAATATTATGCCAGATCTAAAGCCCAATGAAGATGGTACTATTGATCTAATATTTCATATAGCTGAAAAAGATAATATCGGACAACTTACTATTGGTGCAGCGTACAGTCAGACCGATAACTTTACGGGTACTTTTTCTACTGCGATACCAAATTTCAGAGGTGCTGGCCAGGAACTTAAAGTCGATCTTCAGGCTGGTTCGAGGCGTAGAACGGTCAATCTTGGATTCACCGATCCATGGGCTTTTGATACTCCCTGGTGGCTTACCGGGACAGTGTTTTATGATAGATCTATTTTCGATCGTATCGAAAGAGATGCCGATCTGGAAGAGGCTACCAGGCGGGATACCGCAACAAGCATAGGGTTTCGTACTGGTGTCGGTCGTTCAAGAATGAGTTGGCCTGATGATAAATTTAGGGTTAATGCAATTTATCAGCTAAGCCGGGAGGAGACGAACTATAAAACCGATACCGTTCCTGAGCTGGGATTGCAGATAATGGAATCAGGGACTTTAAGCAGGCTTACCTTTAATATCGAGCGTTACGATTTCGATATGCCACTTTTTCCAAACAGTGGTTCACGCCTCAGAATCAGACCGGAAATAGCCGGCATAGGGGGAGATTACTCCTATCTTAAAGGAACCTTTGATTATGAGCATTATTTTCAGCTTCCCTGGAATCTGGTGCTGGGTTCGGAAACCAGAATGGGATTGATTCATAATCTTGGTAGAGACATTAAAATTTCAAGACTTGATCTCTTTTCTGCAGGAGGAGTATACAGTGATGGTACCATTCGCGGTTATCCTGATTTTGAATTCGGTGGGCGGTATAGGGATAATGGTGATGGAATAGCAATGCTTACATCCAGTCTGCAGCTTCGCTATCCCCTGGTTGATCAACAGGTGTATTTGGCGCTTTTTGCTGATGTGGGTAATACCTGGTCCAGAATATCTGATATGAGTCTTAATGACCTCTATAAGGGAGTGGGTTTTGGTTTAAGGGTAAATGTTCCTATGCTGGGAATCATGGGTTTTGATTTTGCGTGGGGACTGGATGATACAAGCCGAGATACTTTTAGAGAAGAACCTAGCGGTTTTCAGTTACATTTTATCATGAATCAGGGATTTTAATTATTTTTTATATGTATGCTGTTTTGAGAACAGTATTTTCTCAGTATTAAAGGAGGAGTTAATAATGAACAGGCGCTTAATACTCAAAGGTATTGTATTGGTTTTAGCTGCGGTTTCAGTAGCAACTGCACAGATGAAAATTGGTTTCATCGACTCAGAAAGAATTTTTCTGGAGTATCATGGAACAGAATCTGCACAAAAGCAGTTCAATGAGGAAGTCGCAAAGTGGGAACAGGAAGCTTCACGACGTCAAAAAGAGCTTCGGGAGCTTCAGGAGCAGCTTGAAGGGCAGAGTCTTCTGCTTTCAAGTGAACGCAAACAGGAACTTGAAAACGAGTTACGCCAGAAGATGATGGCATATCAGGAGTTTCTGCAGCAAAAATTTGGCGAACGGGGTGAAGCTTTGATGAAAAATGAACAGCTTACAGGGCCCATTATCGAAAAAATTAATGTAATTATTCAAAAAATTGCCGAAGATGAGAATTACGATTATATATTAGACGCACGGGCTGGTGGAATTATTCATGCAAAAAGTGCTTATGATCTGAGTGATACTGTGATTAGAATTCTCAATGAAGGTAATTAAAAAGTGAAACTTACGGTAATTGCTGAGGCATTGGGTGCACCTCTGGCGCAGGAACACAAGGAAGTACAAATAACGAAGGTCTGTTCACCTGAGCAGGCCTGCAGTGATGGTATAACCTTTCTTTCTAATCCTGCCTATCTTCAAAAGGTTAAGGACTGTAGTGCAAAAGTAGTTATAACTGCAGAAAACCAAACCATTGAGAATAAGATCAACCTTGAGGTCAAGGATCCGTATGTTGGCTATGCGCGTGTTGCGCAGTTATTTGAAGATCGCACGCCCGTTTTTGGAAAACAAATTTCACCTCATGCACTCATTGATCCATCTGCTTCTATCGCCCCCAACAGCTTTATTGGCCCTAACACTGTAATCGGGGCTAACGTTACTATTGAGGGTGGCTGCCAAATCGCAGCTAACTGTGTCATAGAAAAGAACGTCCAAATTGGTGAAGGCACAAGGGTTGACTCCGGTGTTATCATACGCTGGGACTCTGTTATAGGCAAAAATGTGACTATCCAGTCTGGTGCCGTGATAGGAAGCGATGGGTTTGGCAACGCAAGAGAGAGTGGGGTATTTATTAGAATACCAGCGTTTGGAAACGTGATCATAGAGGATGATGCTGACATAGGAGCCTGCACTACTGTGGACAGAGGTAACTTCGAGCCAACTGTCATAAAAAGGGGAGTTAAACTGGACAACCTGGTTCATATTGCTCATAATGTTTCTATTGGAGAGCATTCTGCTATTGCTGCTCAGACTGGAATATCTGGCAGTACCCGATTGGGAAAGAGGGTGATTATAGGAGGACAGGCTGGATTTGTCGGGCATATAGAGATTGGCGATGACACTTTTGTAGGGGCAAAGGCTGGTGTCAGTAAGGACACTAAACCGGGTTCTAAACTTACCGGATGTCCTGCGCGCGATCTTATGGGTATGAGGAGAATCGAGGCTGCTCAAAGTGAATTGCCTATGATGCGTAAGGAATTGAAAAAACTTCAAAAAGAGATAGATGCTTTAAAAGGTCGGTTGGCTTCAGAAGCATAATAGCTTTTCAAGATTAAGGAAAGGACTCAAGTGCAAAGATGGCCCTTCAGCATACAATTGGAAAAAGTATATCATTAACAGGTACAGGCCTTCACACTGGTGTTTCAACTAAAGTTTCACTCAACCCTGCACCCGAGAATTACGGAATACGGTTTGTCAGGTCTGATCTGGAAAGTAAGCCCGAAATACCTGCTGATATCGACTATGTTGTTGACCTCGCAAGAGGTACCACAATCGGTAAAGATGGAGTAAAGGTATATTCAATAGAGCATGTCATGTCTTGCTTTGCTGGTCTTGGTGTTGATAATTGCCGGGTAGAAGTTGGTGCGCAGGAAATTCCTCTTATGGATGGAAGTGCGATGCCCTATGTTGAACTGGTTAAGAAAGCTGGGTTGGTTGAGCAAAAAGAAGAAAGGGAATATCTTTCGATAGATGAACCTTTAATGTATGTGAAAGGGGATGTGGCCCTGGGTGTTTTTCCACTGGATCACTTTAGAGTAACTCTTGAAATCGATTATAACTATCCAGCCCTGGGAGCGCAATACACTACTCTTTTTACTTTGGATGATTACGTAAAAGACTTTGCACCGGCCCGTACTTTCTGCTTTCTTTCCGAAATAGAAAAACTCAGGGAAAAGAACCTTATAAAGGGTGGATCGCTGGACAGCGCGCTTGTGGTACAGGATGTTGACTTAACAAGTGATCATGTTGATTATATGCGTAAGCTTTTTAACTATCAAGGTCCTATCAAAGCTGGTGAAAATGGTTTCTTAAACAATACCACTTTAAGATTTTACAATGAACCTTGTCGACATAAGGCACTTGATCTTATTGGCGATCTTTATCTTTTAGGTAAGCCTCTTAATGCACATATCCTTGCAGCACGCACAGGACATGCCGCAAACATAGAGATGGCTAAAAGAATCAGATCACATTTGAAAAAGAAAGCTAAAGCAGTAACATTAGATGATAACGGGCAGTTAAACCACGATGATATATTAAAAATTTTGCCTCATCGATATCCGTTTCTTATGGTTGATAAGGTACTTGAGGTTGAAACCGGTAAACGTATTGTAGCAGTTAAAAATGTTTCCTTCAATGAACCCTTTTTTCAGGGACACTTTCCTGGTAATCCTATTATGCCAGGGGTGCTTCAAGTCGAGGCTATTGCTCAGGCTGCAGGCATCATGGGATTATATAAAAAAGGAGCTGTACCGGATCCTGATGCTAAGGTACTGTTCATGGGGGTAGATAATGCCCGTTTCAGAGGTATGGTACGACCTGGAGATGTGCTGCGCATAGAAGTTGATATGCTTCAGTTTAGACGAGGAACAGGTAAATTTGAAGGAAAATGTTACGTAGATAACAAATTAGTCTGTGAGGCCAAGGGTCTTGCGATGTTCGGGAAATAATGCAAAACAGTATATTGAAATAACAGGGTGAAAAAAAGGTATAACTATGGGATGTGATGGAAACGGATGTGGCAGTTTTAGCGAATTTACACTAAATAAGAAATCAGGTATTCACCCTACTGCTATTATAGAACCCGGGGCGCAAATTGGGGAAAATGTAACAATTGGCCCCTATACTGTTATCGAAAGCGATGTGGTTATTGGCGCTGAAAGCACAATAGGGCCTCATGTGGTGATTGGTAATGGTACAAGAATCGGGAATAAATGTAAAATCTTTAAAGGTGCCAGTATTGGTCTTGAACCCCAAGATAAAAAATACGCGGGGGAAAAGACTTTTACCATAATAGGCGATAATACACTCATAAGAGAATTTGTGACAGTTAACCGTGGTACTACTGAATCTATGGAAACCAGAATAGGTTCAGATTGTTGGATAATGGCGTATTGTCATATTGCTCATGATTGTGTAATAGGTAATGATGTAACCATCTCAAACGGGCTTGCAATGGCTGGTCATGTAGAGGTGGGAAATCATGTTACCATTGGGGGAATCGTTCCAATTCATCAGTTTACACGCATTGGGGATTATGCTATGGTTGCATCTGTTGCACGCCCCTTTACTGACGTTGTACCTTATGCACTGGTTGGGGCTGATCCCACAAGAATTGCAGGGATAAACTCAGTTGGTTTGGAGAGAAGGGGCTATTCTCAGGAGCAGATTAAACACATAAAAAAGGCTTATAAAATACTCTTTAGAATGGAACTATCGCTTAATGCTGCAATTGAAAAACTACAAGAGGAATACAAGGATAATAAAGATGTTATGTTTATTGTTGACTTTGTAAAAAAGAGTCAGCGTGGGATTATGCGTATGGGAAAAGATATGTAATCAATGTAGTTTCTTTTATATTTATTTAATAAGACTTCTACTTTTAACCTGCTGCACTTTGGGTCCTGTTTGAGCACAAATCTCTCCTTCAATAGTATGGCTACTTCGAGTATCTCCCCCTCGGAGCTACAAAGAATGCAATTTACTTACAGCTCCCTAAACTAAATTATGCTGTAAAAATCTATTTTATTTAGGTATGCTTTTCTAATTGTCACACTGGTACTGTTATTAACTATTTAACCAGTACCCTTTTTCTCCCCGTTTTAGTATCTATAATGTCTCCACTTGCCCCTGTTGCTTCAATGAGTAAATTCTGTTACGTATATTGTTTGTATTTCTTTTAGGGACTGCTAACTGACGTTTATTTCTAAAGGTAGTATTGGTAACAGATGTCTTTGCTACGGTACACTTCTTTGTGTATTATGGAAAAGTAGGTTTGTAATGGGCAAATAATCTACCTTAGGGTTCTATAAAAATGAAAAAATAAAATTAAAGATTAATCAAAATATGCCGATTAATTGAATGGGGAAGATACATGGTCGTTTAAAAGATCGCTCTCGAAGCGGAAGGGGAAGCCGCTTTGGGGGGACAGGATGTCGTAATAAACAAGGGAGGTGTTGCATGTTTAATGCCCTTAATCTTACAGTTGCCCGTCTTGGCACTCATTATACTACTTCAAAATCCGCATTATCCTCATCATTACAAAAACTCTCTTCGGGAAAAAGTTTTGAACAACCAAAGGATGGGGTTGCAGAGTTTATGCGTATGCAGCAAATACGGCTGGACCGCAAAGGGTTTAGTGAAGTTACCCGAAATCTTACAAGAGCAACTGCAGTGCTTAATGTTGCTGAAAGTGCCGCGACAGAAATAGTTGATTCTTTCACTCGTTTAAAAGAGGTGACAGAGCTGTATCATCTTGATTCCACGACTTCGACAGAAAAAAAAATGTATGAACTTGAATTTTCCAACATACTTGTAAATATCGATATGATTAAGGAAAATACTACTTTTGAAGGGAGGCGATTGGTTCAGGATTCAGAGGTTATTACAAGTGTGATGCTGGATCCAAATGATTTGAGCAAAACTCTTACTATAGAGTACGGTTCAGAGCATATGGTTGACACTTCTATGCTCCACATATCTCCTGCAGGTGGGGAAGAGGAAGCTATGGCTGCTTTGGATGAGCAGATGGGGAATGCCTTATCTTACTTAGCAAGAACAAGTGGCTTTTTAAGATCTGTAGGTTCCCAAATCGATTTAGTGAATTCTAAGGTTGAAAATGGACAAGCGTATGAGTCAACAATAGGTGCCATTAATGATGTTGAGGAACTTAGTCGGATGGTAACGCACGACATAAGACAACAAGCAGCACTATCTATGATTCTTCATGCAAATACCGCACGTCAGGGGATTTTAAGGCTGGTAGGGTAGGTTCTAGCTACCAGCCATAAATAGTTTGTAATCGGCTTCCGGGAAAGCCGAATCCAGATGTTCAAGTTTCTGTAGCTCTGTTTCATTGACCTGCCCGGTTTCGATCGCATCGGCCAGGTAGTGAAATCTGCTCACATGGTCTCTGACCCGTCTTGCAGCGTATTTTTCCGATGTGGCGTTGGTGATAATAAATGGCCAATCTGAACTTTGTGCCAGTAGAAGTTCGCGCACACATTGGTTAAGAGCTTTATGTATCAGAGGAGGAGGGGCAAAACCACATTTCTCTCCAAGAATACTCATCCTTCGGGTGCATTCATTAATGTGGGTAAGTATCCAATCTGTTTTGCCGTTGCACCAAACTTCAAAGTACCCTCTGTGCCCCCAACTCGACATTGATGGCGTGCCGTATTGGTGTACGGGGTGTATATCGAGATAGGTGTCCGGGGATACAAGAGAAATGGAGGATTGATCGTATGCAATTTTTCTGATTAGGAAGTCTAACCATTGGGGCCCCTCATACCACCAGTGACCAAATAACTCTGCATCGAATGTTGCCACCACTATTGGTTCTTTACCCATTGTTTCTGCCAGATACTCTATCTGCTTTATTCTTTTATTCATATAAACTGTTGCATGGTGCGCGGCACGTTCCCGAGCCAGATAGGGGTTATAAAAATCTTTCTCCGATCTTGGACCAGTAATTTTCCAATACTTTATACCTGTATCGACTCTTACACTGTCTTCAATATAGGGTTTTATATATTCGATGTCCAATTCGTGGCCTATATCGCGGTAGAATTCCCGATATTCAGGATCCCCCGGAAAACCCTTTTGTGCAGACCAAACCTCTTCGGTACTTGCCTGGTCTCTGCCAAAGGCAGCTACACCACAAGGGGTGAAAAGAGGTGCGTAAACTCCATAGAGCGGAAGTACATTTGCATGATCTATTCCATGATTTTCCAGGAAAAAGTACCGTATCCCTACATCTCTAAGGTGCTCTTCAATGCCAGGAACATAAGCGCATTCCGGTAGCCAGAAACCCTGGGGCGTAAACCCGAAGATGTTTTCAAAGGTAGTTATACCTGTGTTTACCTGAGCCTTTATGGCCTTAGGTTCTGACATTAGTAGCGGAAGCACTGCATGGGTTGCGGAGGTGGTAATGAGGCGCAGAGATCCTTTGTTGTGAAATTCCAAAAAAGCCTGAGTTAAACGACCACCATAGGAGTTAAATATCTCTTTTGCTTCTATAAATGAATCACGATAAGTTGATGCTAACCAGTGAAGGTGACCGTGATGGCTGTTGCGAACTTGTTCTTTTTCGGAGAGTTCTATTAGTTTGGTGAGATGTTTTTGATATCTTGTCTGGAGTATCTCATCCTCCATCATACATAAAAGGGTGGGTGAAAGGGAAATGGTTAGCTCAAAAGGTACCTTTTCTGCACTTAGACGACTGAGAGCCTTAATAATAGGTATATACGTGCCAGTCATTGCTTCAAAAAACCAACGTTCTTCAAGAAATGAATCGTATTCCGGGTGGCGCACATAGGGAAGATGTGCATGAAGCACCAAAGCTAAATATCCTTTATTCATTATATTTCCCCTTTTGGTAAAGAGCTGCGAGTGCCCATTGTGTTATGTACATTGCCGCAATGCATTCTGTTGTACGAAGTAAGGTTGAATCATCCATTACAGAGGAACGAAGTACGCTTAAAGGGTTGGCTAACATCTCCTTCAGCCCCCAGGTCACTGAACCAATGTTATCATAAACAAGTAGTCCGTTTATTCCATGTCGAACGATTTGGAGTCCTGCTTGATGGGTAGTTATAACGGGTTTACCTAGTTTTAGCCCAAGCTCAGCAAGCGCGGTGTTTTGTGGGGTTCTTGCAGGAATTATCAAAATATCACAGGCACTTAAAAGTTGAGGGAAAATATCAGATGGAACGTCACCCAGAAATCTGCACCTGTCACTTACTCCCGTTTGCCAGGCTCTATGCTCAAGATCTGATTTCATTGAGCCTTCCCCGGCAAAAACATATTGGCCCTGTGAAAATTCATTACACACACTGGGTATAGAATCCATAAGGAGGTCTGCACCGTTATGAAATGCAATTTCTCCGGAAAAAAGTATCACCGGTTTTTGATCAGACAAGCCGTATCTACAACGGATATAATCCGCATTTCGTCCTCTATCGGGCGATGCATTGAGAGTATCAGGCACAATTGAGAGCCCGTCGGGGGTTTTCCCATAATCACGCACTATAATCTCACGAGTTGATTCATTTGGTGCAAGAACACTTTGAGCTGAATCGACAATTTTCTTTTCCCAGCCTTTAATGCACTCTGAAAGCTCATTTTCCATATCTGCTGAGCGCTGAGACTCTGTTGAATGCATCACTGAAACCAGGGGTAAAAATTCTGTAGCCAATGTATTTATTGCTGCGGGAGCACTATACCAATCATGACACTGAATGCAGTCAAAGGGAGTTTTTTTGTGAGCGGCTTTGAATCTGGATACCATACCTGAAGAGCTATGCTTCACTCTTTGTATAAGGGGCAGGTGAACAGATTTTGATATTTCCTGCTTCGTGGGGGCAAAAAGTTGAGGATACACTCCCATTGATTTACATTTCTGTAATACGTTTTCCAGAAAGTGGGTTATTGGGCGTTCCTTCTGTGCCCCGGTGATAGCCTGTTCATTAAGAAAAACAGCTATTGAAAGAGGTGTGTCGCCTATTTTACCAAGTAGTTGGCTCATTCTGTCAAAAACTGAAGCACATGCTACATTTTCTACCGTAAACATGCGGGTAAAAGCTTGATTTACATAAAGCCCGGATGTTTTCAGGCAGGAAGATCGACGTGGACGATCAAAGTACATAGTGTTTGATCTTTTACATGCTATAAAGCTTAAGTCTTCAAAAAGGAAGCCTATTTCTACCATAAGATTGCATTCAAAATTATTGACATTTAAATAGTAAGATCCCGTAAGGGAATGTATATCTATATCAAACTGTCGATTTGCATTAAAACCGTTAAAATTGATGTTGGTGATATCATATACCCGTATGATTAACTTCGCAGTTTGTTTGAATTGCGCGCTAAATTGGTTTTTCAGTCGTTCAATTGTGTTTTCATTAATATGCCAATGAATGAAGCCAAGATGGGGGTATATAGCAAGTAATGATACCCTTTCTTCACGAAACGCATCAGGAAAACGAACTCCAACCTCCCAGCTTAAATCGCGAAGCGATTGGGCAGAGAAAACCTGGGCGTCATCAACAAGCTTTGGGGTTGGATAGGGGGGCTCTGTTACCCCATTTATAAATTCATGAATCGTTGAGCTGCACTTAAGTGAGCTGAGGGTCATAAGTTTTACTCCTTAACTTATTTGTATACTTTTTAATTAATTAGACGTTTTGGAAAGTAGAGCAACTTTTGAACCAATTATAAACATTAAAAAACGCTGCTGATTGCGAAAAAAACTTGGGGAGGATTTTTTTGGGTAGAGAATTAGTTCATACGTTTCCTTTTTGGACCTGAGCAGTTTGCTCAGGTCCCAAAAGAGATGTTTTACTTGTATACGCCAAGAGTATGGTCTGCGATAAGATCCCAGGAAAAGGAATTTTCAACAGCTGCCCTTCCGTTATTGCCCATCCACCTTGCGTGTTCAAAATTGGAAAAGAGAGTCCCGATCCCCCAGGCAATCGATTCAGGATTGTCAAATACTTTAAACCCATTGACATCGTGCCAGACAAATTCTGTTCCATTGTGAGTTGCTACTACCGGTTTGCCTGCAGCCCAGGCTTCAAGGACTACAAGACCAAAGGGTTCGTTTCTGCTTGGAACAGACACACAATCGCAGGCTCTGTAAAGATCGATAACTTCATTTCTTGGCAGTACTCCAAAAAATCTGCATGCATGTGCAACACCTAAGCTATGTGCCATATGCTCGACATGCCCTCTCATATCGCCGTTTCCTGATAGGATGAATTTGGCATTGGGATGGTAGTGAAGCACATGAGGGATAGATTGTACCAGCAGATCGGGCCCCTTTTGGGTAGTCATTCTGCCCACAAAGAGAACCGTGGGGTCAAGAGGACCTATACCATATTTGCCTTTTACGGCCCCGGGGTCTATCCATCCATTAAAATCATGGTAGGATATACCGTTTGCTACTACATGGGTTTTCCAGTCTGGTACGTTATAAATCCATTGAACCTCGTTTTTTAGCAGATTAGATACTGTGATCACTTTGTCGGCGCAATAGGTCCCGTTACGCTCATGGTCCATAATGGTTGCTGAGGGTCCATCGTAAAAGTTGTTGCCACACCTGCCATATTCCGTTGAATGTACGGTAATTATCCCTTTTCTTTCCCGCCCCTGTTTGATCCAGGCCATTGCATTGCTGGTCATCCAGTCGTGAGCGTGCACAACATCAAAGTGTGCTCCCATATAATCTTCTACTCCAAACAGTGCATCCACAAAGGAGCGACACATATTGTTAACATCCGTAACTATATCAGCATCACCGGCATAGGGTATTCTGTGATAGTGTACCCCATGAATGACACTGTATTGCCAGTCATCATGCCATCTCATTCTGGTAAATACATGAATTTCATGTCCTTTTCTTTCCAGTGCTGCAGCTAATTCAGTAACATGGACTGCAACACCACCCAAAGCAACAGAATGAAGGGACTCCCAGGCAAGCATCGCGATACGCATAATCGAAAAACCTCCTCTTTAAGTATGATGTTCTATTTAACTTCTTTTTACGTAATTCTATAATATTCCCACATATAAGGAGCCCGTTTCCGACCGTGCACCAAAAGGGAACCTCAAAGTAAACACACCAAATCCTATCCTTTTTTGCTGGTTCTCCTTACTGTTTTGCGAAAAAGTTTCCTAAAATGAAAAAAGACACCTTAAACCTATTTCTTTGGGGGCGATGTTAATGATTGTATCTCAATGATTATTTCTTAAAACCTATTTACTGGGCATCTACCCGAAAAGAGGCGTTGTGTCCTTTTTGCGGGAATTAGAGGAGTTTGCAAAAAGTGTGCCGATAAAGCCAAAAGATCACACTTAAAAAATTTTGAGCTAAGTAACGATTCTTTTTAAAATTGAAAAAACTTCAGTCTACATACCATAGAAACTTCGTATGAGGCTTTAGGAGGACTATTGACCTAACTACTTGAAATGCAACAAACAATCTGCTTGTATTGGTGTTCAAATTATGGTACAATCTTATTCTGTTCCAAAAAAAGGGTCTGTTTGACCACCAAAGTCCCGAAAGAAAAAGAGTGAAATAGGAGCAGAAAAAATAATGAGAAGATTTTAAAAGAAAACAGTTCCCAAAGACTGGAATATGAAAGAAAACAAACATAAGAAAAGCGGCATTAAAAGTGTACTTTTATGGGCTGCATCAGCACTGTTTCTGCTCGGTATGTTGATATTTTCACTGTATAGAGATATTGGAAATTGGTTGATTGTGAGTGATCCTTTGCCGGATTGTGCGGATGTGATATTTGTGTTTACTGGAGATTTCGAGAGGATTGATTATGCAACTATCCTTCTGGAGCGATATCCTGAAGGGCAACTGGTGTGTGCCAAAAGAGATGCCGAACGATTAAAGCGAAGGTTGGGGGAAGAGGCAACAAATAGCAATATCAGAATTGCCGAAAAGTGCCAAAGCACTATTGAGGAGGTATATTATCTTAAAAAATTTCTGGAACGAGAAGCTTTGGAGGATGGAACAGTTTTACTTGTCTCCTCACCCTACCACATGAGAAGAATTTCGTTTATGGTAAAAAGAGTAATAAGAGGGGAAATGGATAGGAGAGTACGTTTTAAATATGTACCCATAGAAGGGGGGAGTGTAAGGAATAAAAGGGAAAAATATTCAGAATGGTGGAAAGAATCGAAAATAACAGAAAGGGTGGGTTCAGAGCTATTAAAGATCGTGTATTATTTTTTGGTAGTTGCTAATCCTGTTTTTAAATGAGCACAAATAAAGAGTGAAATAATTGCAAAAAGATCAGTAGGTAGATTGTGAACCCAGAAAATAGATATAAAGTATTTAGTAATTGCATGATCAAACGGGTACAAAGAAAAAAATGTTACAGCGCCTATTAAAAAATTCTTCCGTTTTGCTTTGTGGTAATTTAAGTACTTCATTATTAGGTTTGGTGTCAATTGCATTGATTGCTCGCTCATTGGGGACAGAGCAATTTGGTTTATTAATTTACATAATAACTTATGTACACATAATCGATAGACTAGTTAATTTTCAAAGTTGGCAAGCGATAGTTAAATACGGCACGGATTGTTTAAATGAAAACGACAATGAAAAATTTAAATATCTCGTTAAATTCGGATTTGCTTTAGATATTGTAACAGCTGTTGCAGGGACACTTATAGCAATAATATCTATAAATGTATTGGCTATGTGGGGGCTGCTGGATAAAGAATTTATCTTTATGGCTGTTATTTACAGTTTCACGATCATATTCCATATTAACGGGACTCCAATCGCTATATTGAGAATTTTTGATAAGTTTAAATATATTGCGTTTCAGAATGTGCTATCAGCAGTTATAAAATTATTTGGAGTTGCCGTAGCTTTTTCAACAGGGGCTGGCCTATGGACATATGTAATCATATTGGCTGCTGTAGAAATAATTGGGAATATTATTACGGTAATGTTAGCTTATAGAGAATTGATGCTAAAGCACTATCATAGGGTTATTCATAGAAGTATTAGTATTAGAAAGATTTCAGAAAAACATAAAGGTATATGGGAATTTTTATGGACTACAAATATACACTCTTCGGTAAAATTGGGTTTAAAGGAATTAGATATCATAATTGTAGGAATAGTTTTAGGGTATAATGGAGCAGGCTTATACAAGATAGTTAAATCAATTGGTTCCGCAGTGGGGAGTTTAACTGGTCCTATGTACCAGGCGATCTATCCGGATTTAACACGGTGTGTTAGCTCCAGAAGATTTTTGGATTTGAAAAACTTAATAATTAAGCCAATGAAATTTGTGGGTGTAATTTCAGTTGTAGTGTTAATTTTATTTAGCTTCTTTGGAGAATATGTGATTGTCCTTTTGTTAGATGAAGAATACAGGGAAATATTTACTTCAGCACAACTGTATTTAGTTGGGACATTATTGAGTATGGTTACATTCGCATTTCACCCAACGTTGTTATCATTTGGAAGGGCAAAAACATCACTATACATATTGGTTATAAACACATTGCTGTATATAATTTTTGTATTTGTATTCACGAGGAGTTGTGGATTGCAAGGAGCAGCTTTGGCCTATATTCTATTCTATGTATCATGGTCATTTTTTCAGGCAATGGCAATTAGAAAATGTTTTAAAAAGAAAGCAGTGTTTAAATGACAGAAAACACGAAATTTCAAATGCAAGAAAGTCAGTATAAATTTCCCTATCATTATATACCTTATTTTAAACAGGATGGCACACCAACAGTAGTTAGGAGTTTGTGCTGGGGTATTGAATACCTTTGTTATCAGAAGTATTTAAATAAAAAAATTAAAGATATGAACCCTAATTCAGTTCTTGATATAGGTTGTGGTGATGGATATGTGATTGGTAATTTGCCATCCAGTATTTCTCAACGTGTGGGATGTGATCTATCTTCAAAAGCTATTGCCTTCGCAAAAGCTTTTTGGCCTGATTGTCAATTTTATGATCGAGATGCAAAATCGATAAAAGGTAAATTTGAATTAGTTGTGGCTATTGAGGTACTTGAACATATACCTGACGAGTCGGTTACAGAATTTATACATGTTTTAGCAGACAAAGTGGTAGATAATGGTCGTGTTATTATATCTGTTCCTACAACGGTCATTCCTGTTAATAAAAAACACTACCGACACTATACATTAGAGCTTTTAAAGCAGCAATTACAACAGAGCGAAACTGGGTTAGAAATAGAAACTGCTGAATATGTATATAGTAAACCATGGTGGATTGGAGTAATTACACGATTGGTTAGCAATCCATTTTTTTGTTTAGAAGTAAAATTCATAATGAGGGCTGTATGGAGAAATATATGGAGAAACTATTTAATTACCGATAAGGATAAAGGTCATCGTTTAATCGCAACTCTAAAAAGGTCAGATACCGTTATATGACACCACCCTTTTAGCGTTAATTATTAATAATTAAGGATAATTCTGTGAAACGTTCGATTATATATGCAACAAGAGCTCCAGTTCCATTTCCAAGTGCCTCGAGTATAAATATCGTTCAAACATGCCAATCATTTGGCGGCATGGGTTGTGAGGTTCTGCTCTACTGCGATTGGAAACCGTGGCGGTTAGCAACTCAATTGTACTCAATAAACAATTATTATGGCTTAGGAAATGTCAAGTTCAAAAGCACACGAAAACCGATGATTTATGGGCTATATTATAAATATCTGATAAAAATGGCTAAAACTAAAGAATCAATAGTATTTACAAGAGATGTAGAAACAGCGATCGTAACAACAAGTAATAATATAAGGACTATTCTTGAAGTACATAGCCTATGTGATGAGAAAAAAATAAGAACATTATTAAATACCAAATATACCATTACAATTATATGTATAACACATAAGTTATCCCAACATTATAATTTTGGAGACACCTTAAACAACGTTACTGTTTTACCCGACCCAGTTAATCCAAAAAGATTTGAAGGTACTCAATTTACTGAAAATTTAGAATGCGGTTATGTGGGAAGCTGCTTTCGCGGTAAAGGGTTATTTGAAATTGTAGCTCCACTTGCCTTAAAAAAAAAGGATGCAAAAATACATGTAGCGGGAATAAATAATAAAAGATTTCATGAAGAATACAATAAATGTAATAAAACTCCAGACAATTTGAAATTATATGGTCGAGTAAAACCCAAACATGTTCCTGCATTTTTTACTAAATTCAGCATAGCATTATTGCCGAATCAGCCAGAAATAATTTTACCCAATGGAGCAGATATCGGCTCGTATACATCACCAATTAAGCTTTTTGAATATATGGCGGCCGGTAAGGCTATTATTGCATCGGACGTTCCTGTTTTAAAAGAAGTACTGAAAGACCAGCACAATGCCTTATTGGTAAAACATGATGATGTTCAGGAGTGGGCAAATGCCATTACTAGGCTTAAGTGCGATATTGGGCTCGCAAAACGATTGGGGATGCAGGCTAAACGGGATGTCCACGAGATGTACTCATATGATATACGATGTGAAAAAATTTTGGACCTAATAGATTAAAATATGATAGCCAAATGTTTATGTATATTGATGTTTTTACTAATATATTCTCCAAAAATTGCTGGAGTGTATGACTCATTAGCTTTTTTTAGTTTTGTAATTGTTTTATTAGCTCTTATAACAAATTCATACAAGTCATTAGGTGTGTTACCAATAAAAAGAATTACTATATATATAATACTATTTTTCACAATCGCTCTATATGTTACATTGTTAAGAAGTGTAAGAGGGATAACAGATACTTACCAAACACTTCGATTTTTAAGATGCGTTATAAATACAGCTGGAGTTGGTGCACTCGTAGCATTATATGTAAAAAATTATGAAAGTCACGCCTCTGAAAAAATTCTCAGGGACATTTGGTTATGTATTGTATTTCACGGTGCTTTGATAGTACTTATGTTTTTAATCCCACCAGTAAATGAATTTGTAGTATTTCATATACGGCGTATTGAGCCTACTGGTTGGCAATATCAGTCTATGATACAGGGCAGTAGAATTAGCGGATTGACTTCATCGTGGGATGCAACTTCAGGTATTCAGGTTTTAGGTATTGTTTTAATGCCCGCATTTATAGAAAAGAATAATATTTTTCTAAAAGCACTGGTAGTACTGATAAGTTTATTTTCAATGGCTTTATCGGGTGCCACAGGATTTGTTGTTTTAGCTTTTCACAGTACTGTAATATTACTTTTATGGGTGAATAAAAATAAGGAAAAAAAGAGATCTGCTGTATTAAAAAGTAATATAGGAAGAACCAAAAAATTAACTTTCAGTCAAATTAAAAAAAGTTTTGTATCAATAATGGGTATAACAGTGATTGTAACCTTTTTTGTTGTGATAAAAATACTTCCAAATTTTACGGAAAGAGTAGAGAATACATCAATCGCTCGTACTGCTAATATGTTTTTATCTAACACAGGATATGAAATTCAATACAATAATAGGACTAATACTACTGCGGAAAGTACAGTCCGGACAATTATTAACATGTATTTTATTCCAAATAGTGTCGATAATTTTATATATGGAAAGGGTGGGAGTGGCAGGAGGAGGGATGAGTACTATATACCTGCTGATAATGGAATTGTTTTAAATTTGCACAATCTAGGATTCATTATGACTATTATTATGTATATAATTGTTTTGCAAGAATTGTTTGTCGCCTTTAAATATAGAATCTCAATGCCTAAAGTTGCTTTCACTACAGGCATAATAGTTTTGACTATTATCATGATTGATGCTAAAGTACAGTATTTAATGGCACGGAATGCTCTTTCTATTATGCTACTTGCGGTTTTTGCAATGTGGCAGGGAATTAGAGAAGTAAAAATTAATAATGCAAAAATATAAATATATGTAATACTCTATGTTTAACAAAATGGTTCACATGTATGAAAGTAAAAAAAGCGATTATAGTACCCAATTGTAATGATTATAACCGAGGTGATCAAGCCTTGGTTTGGCAAGCTGCAAGTTTGATAAGAGATGTTTTAGGTTGTGATGAAATAGCAATTATTTCAAGTTCATCTAGCTCTGCATCCAACCAACAGTCAATCAAACACGGTCTCAATGTTATAACAGGTATATTAAAAAATCCAAGAAGATTCAAAGAAAATGAAGATTATATTAAGGAAAGTAAAATAACCATTTTGAGATTGGTAGGTAATAGTTTAATCGATTTCGTTCACAGTTATATGCTTTATGTGTTGGCACGACATAAAAAAATATGTAAAAAAATATTGTCATCAGAACAATATGCCACCTACACTGAATTTTTAAATACTGACCTCATCGTAGTAAAAGGTGGTGGGTTTATACACTCTTATGGTGAATTTAGAGCTGTATATTATATCTGGTATCAAATGTATTATTTATACTTGGCAAAAAAATTAGGTAAGAAAGTAATTATACTACCTAACTCATTCGGCCCCTTAAAAGGACCGTTCATAATACGATACCTTGTTAAAAAAATTCTATCGAAATGTGAGTTTGTGAGTGCCAGAGAAAATATTTCGAAGCAGTTTATGTCAGATTTACTAAGTAAAAAAGTTGATTGTTATCCAGATATGGCTTATACGCTTCCTGGTGCATCGAAGGAAAATGGAAACGTAATATGCAACCGTTATAAAATTCCAGTGAATGAAAAGGTGTGTGTCGGGCTAACTTTAAGGCCATATCGGTTTTCTGGAAATAATAATACAAATGAGCTTTATCGTAAATACATCTGTTCATTTGCTGAGCTTGCACGACACATAGATAAAAATGGTATGCATCCAGTGTTTATCGCTCATGTAACTGGCCCAAACAAACATGAAGATGACAGAATCGCGTTAAAAAAAGTTATAAATAATTTGACTACTATTAATTATAGTTATGTTGATGTTGTTGGAGATTGTTTAGATATTAAAGACCTGTATTGTTGCATGGACTACTTGGTAGGGACTCGATTTCACTCTGTAATATTTTCACAGAGCGAAATTGTTCCATCGATAGCCGTTTCATATGGTGGAAACAAAGGTACCGGAATTATGATGGATATTGGTTTTCAAGAGTATACAATTGGAATTGATAAGGTAAACGCTACAGAAATTTGTAAAATGTTTGATAATATGATCAATAACTCAGAAATTATCAAAATTCGGTTAAAAGAATGGATGCAGAATGTTGAACAAAAAAAGTGCGACATGTATAAAGCCATCAAAGAAAGTTTGCATTGACAAAGAAGCAAATACATGTATTGTCACGATACAAGGCAGGTTTATTAACATGAATGGTAAACCATGTTCTACACATTTGACTTACAAAAAATTTTGGCAAAGATATTTAGAAGTTTTTAACAATGTCATAGTGATAGGAAGGCTTTTTAATGAAACTGGCTGCACTCGTATGCTTAATCCTGTTGAGGGCAAGGGTGTTACATTTTTGCCAGTTTCACCTTATACTGGTCCCAAAGAATTTCTTAAAAACTATACCAAAATAATTCGCACAATTGAGAATAGTTATATTGGCAATGCCGTATATATATTAAGAGTTCCTGGGGTTTTGGGATATGTTGCATATAATGTTCTAAAAAAACATAGGCATCCTTATGCTGTTGAGGTTGTGGGCGATCCGTATGATGTATTCGCACCAGGAGTAATCAACCACCCCGTAAGACCAATTATAAGATATTGGACAAGACACAATTTGCGTAAATTATGTAGAAATGCAATTGCAGCATCTTATGTGACAAAATCTACTCTTCAGAAACGATATCCTCACAACGAAAAGGCATATTCTACACATTACTCCAGTATAAGTTTACCTGAGTATTCTATATTAAAAAAACCTAAAAAATTTAATAGCAATGTAAAAACTCTTATTACCATAGGTTCTATGTCACAAATGCATAAAGGGCATAACATCTTATTAGATTCTCTCGTTATTTGCCAAGAAAAGGGATGTGATTTAGAACTCATAATTGTAGGGGATGGTAAGTATAAAAGTCAACTGGAACAATATATTCAAAAGGTTGGTCTTTCTGGGAAAGTTAGGTTGACTGGTCAACTTAGATCGGGAAAAGATATTTACGATGCACTAGATTCTGCAGATTTATTTGTTTTGCCTTCTTTTACCGAAGGATTACCAAGAGTTTTGATTGAAGCAATGGCTCGTGGATTACCTTGTATTGGTACAGATGTTGGAGGTGTTCCTGAACTGTTAAACAAAGAAGAATTAGTTCAACCAGGGAATGCTGCTAAACTTGCAGATAAAATAATTGAAGTGATAAATGACAGAGAACGATTAAATGTAATTTCCAGGGAAAACCTAACCAAAGCATGTGAATATAGCACAGCACAATTATCATTGAGGAGAGTCAAATTTTATAAAAAAGTAAAAGAGTTAACTGAAATTGCCACAAATAAATAGAGGTTTAATAATTGAAAATTTTATTAATAGGTGGAGTATCCAAGTCTCTGATTAATTTTCGAAAAGAACTTATTTGGGAATTCATAAATATGGGAGAAGAAGTTTGGGCTTGTGCTGGTGAGCCAAAACATGAAATTACTAAAGAGTTAATCAGCTGGGGTGTTAACTATATACCAATTAGCTGTGAACGAGCAAGTATTAGCCCTTTAAGGGATTTAAAATTACTAATCCAGTTACATGGAATTATTAATGAAATTAAACCTGATATTGTTTTAACCTATACCATTAAACCAATTATATGGGGTAATATTGCATCTGTTTTTACCAGAAAATGTAAAGTGTATTCTATGATTGAAGGATTAGGATATACATTTATGCCAATAGAATCACTGAAACAATTCATTTCTTCGATCGTTGCTAAGGTACTATATAAAGTAAGTCTGGTAAAGAGTAAGATGGTATTTTTCTTAAATCCTGATGATTTGGATTTATTTGTACGAAGGAAAATAGTATCATCGAAAAAAACAAAATTATTAAATGGTATAGGCATAGATATTAATGATTTCAACTATTCAAAGGAAACAAAAAAATCGAATTCTATTCGATTTTTAATGATAGCAAGACTTTTAAAAGATAAAGGTATATATGAATATATAAATGCAGCTAAAACATTCATAAATGATAATACAATAAAATTTGATTTGGCTGGTGGACTTGATCCCAATCCAACTGCAATGAAAGAAAAAGAGTTACTTTCCCTTACCCAAAACGGTATAATTAACTATTTAGGTGTCTTGGATAATGTTAAAAAGGCTTATTCAGATTGTGATGTGTACGTCTTGCCATCATATCGTGAAGGTACACCTAGAACAGTTTTGGAAGCTATGGCAATCGGAAGAGCGATTATCACTACGGATGCGCCCGGATGCAAAGAGACGATCAATGTTAAGGGTTGTAGAATGATTGGCCAATTAAAGATTGGGAAAAATGGAATCATAATACCTGTAAAAAATGTTAACGCTCTGATTGAGGCAATAGTATTTTTATCAACTAATCCACAACTGGTAAAAGAAATGGGCCGTGAAAGCAGAAAGTATGCTGTTGAAAGATACGATGTTAAAAATGTTAATAGAGTAATATTAGAAAAAATGGGATTTTTGAATGAGTTGTAAAAAATTATTAAGACGTTTTGGTAGTGGCTTTGTTTATCCACCGTTTAGCGAAAAAATCACAATTTCATGAGCAAAAGAATATACCTTTCACCTCCCCACATGAGTGGCAAGGAACTCGAGTTTATAAACGAAGCATTTTCTTCAAACTGGATCGCTCCTGTTGGGCCTCATATCGATTTGTTTGAAAAAGAGATGTGTGACTATACCGGAGCAAACTATGCGGTTGCGCTCTCTTCAGGAACAGCAGCTCTTCATCTTGCGCTGCTTTTATCGGGCGTGAAAAAAGGTGATGAAGTTTTTTGCTCAACGTTTACCTTTGCTGGTTCAGCTTTTCCCATCAGCTATCTTGGTGCGCAACCAATTTTCATTGACAGTGAAACTGAATCGTGGAATATGGATCCCAAACTACTAAAAACAGCGATTGAAGAGAGAATAAAAAAAGGAAAAAAACCAGGGGCTGTTATCGTTGTTCATCTTTATGGACAGAGTGCTTCAATGAAAGAAATTAAATCAGTTTGTGAGCATTATAAAGTGTCTTTGATCGAAGATGCAGCGGAATCATTGGGTAGTTATTATGAAGACAACCATACTGCTACTATAGGAGACTTTGGGCTATTTTCATTTAACGGGAATAAAATTATAACTACCAGTGGTGGTGGAATGCTTATAGGGGCAAGCAAAGAAAAGATTGAAAAAGCCCGATACTTATCAACACAGGCTCGTGAGCCAAAACCCTACTATGAACATTGGGAAGTGGGATATAATTACCGAATGAGTAATATTTGTGCTGCAATTGGAAGAGGACAGCTTTCTGTAATAGAGAAAAGAGTTTCCCGAAAAAGAGAGATATTTAAGAAGTATAAAGAAACTTTGGCTGCTATTAAGGGGATTTCTTTTATGCCCGATCCTCAGTGGGGACGTTCCAATAAATGGTTAAGCTGTATTAGTATCGATCCTCAGCTTGCACGTTTTAGTTGTGAAACATTACGCCTGGCTCTTGAAAATGAAAACATCGAATCACGACCATTATGGAAACCGATGCACCTTCAACCGGTATTCAAACACGCCGGGTGTTTTATAAGCGGGGTTTCTGAGAGCCTATTCAACTCTGGTTTATGCCTTCCTTCAGGTACAGCGATAAACGATGAAGATCTAACGAGGGTAATAGAAACGATAAAAGAAGTTTCACGTTCGCACAATAGCAGTTCCCTTCATAACTAAATTTTTTTCTTGCCAGTTTTTGCCAATCATTATACCATTGTAATTCACAACTCTTTGTAAAAGCAGCATTTACCCTTTTACTATGCAGGTATTTAATTATGTTGGCTGTTTTAAATTATACACTTATAAAATACCGATTACCATTGATAGTGGTACTTCATCTGTTTTTCGCTTCCGGAGCGCTTCTTTTTTCATTTCTGCTAAGATTTGACTTCTCACTTGGACACGATAATTACCCATTATTGTTCTTTTATTCCTTACCCATCAGTATAGTTGTGTTTATGCTTTGCTCTGGTTTTTTTAATCTCTTTCAGGGTATATGGCGATATGTGAGTGTGGATGATTTAAAGGACATTGTAAAAACATCAGCGATAGCATCATTGGTATTTATGTTCGTAATAATTATTAGTGGAGAATTTAAGGGGTATCCCCGATCTATCTATGTATTGAATTTTGCTCTTTTTATCATTCTTAACGGGGGGACTCGTTTTGCAATCAGAATATTCCGTGAGTCTTTTTATCCCAGAAGTGATACTGCTAAAAATGTATTGATAGTTGGGGCTGGTACTGCGGGAAATGAAGTGGTGAAAACGCTTAAAACTGCTAAACGCAAAGATTACGTACCAGTGGGTTTTATCGATAGGGATAAGACTCTGCACGGTAAAAGAATTCAGGGCATTAAAGTACTGGGTGATATAACATCCATTCGTCAGGCAGTTAAAAGGCACCGGGTACATGAGATATTTATCGCTATTCCGGAAGCGACTAATAAACTGGTGAAGGAGATTATTTCTGCATCAAAAGTAAATGATTGGGGTCTAAATTTTAAGATAGTGCCATCAATGCTTGATATCATGAGCGGAAAACTTTTAGTGAATCAGATTAGAGATGTGTCAATAGAAGACCTGCTTTCCCGTCCGGATATAAAACTTAATGATACACATGTAAGAAAACAGTTAGCGGGTAAGACTGTTTTGATTACTGGCGCGGGTGGATCCATTGGCTCGGAGATCGCCTATCAGGTCGCGGCGTATAGTCCGGCTAGAATAATTCTTTTAGACGCAAGTGAAATGAGCGCCTACCATGTAGATCAGGGGTTAAAAACTCGCCATCCGGGTATTTCGATTCACACGGTTGTCGGTAATCTTCTTGAAACTGGATTTATGGAGATGCTTTTTCGGCGCTACCCTCCCGATTACATCTATCACGCCGCGGCATATAAGCATGTGCACTTGATGGAGTGGAACCCTCTTGGATGTCTGAAAAATAATGTACTTGCAACGGCGCATCTGGCTTCGATGGCTGAGCGTTTTGGAGTAAAGCAGTTTGTAATGATATCAACTGATAAAGCGGTTCACCCCAAAGGTATAATGGGTATTTCAAAGCGACTTGCTGAACGAGTGGTTCTGGAAAGGAATCCTTCAGGTACTTTGTTTAACGTCGTTAGATTCGGCAATGTTTTAGGCTCAAGTGGATCAGTTATTCCGCTCTTTAAAAAACAGATCCGTGAAGGCGGACCTGTTACCGTAACCAGTCCGGAAACAAAACGTTATTTTATGTCTATCCCAGAAGCGGTACAGCTGGTACTGCAAGCTTCAACACTTAATGAATCAAAAGCGATTTTTATGCTGGACATGGGAAATCCAGTAAAAATAGTAGATTTGGCAAAAAACCTTATTGAACTTTCGGGTCTGAAAACTGGTGAAGATATCGATATCGTATATACTGGGATGCGGGATGGAGAAAAGATCGAGGAAGTTCTTCTTGCTGAACAAGAGGATCTGCTACCGACAAAATTCGATAAAATAAGATTGCAGAAAAGAAATGGACATGATCCCGAACTGGTAGAAAAATTTATTCACGAATTGAAAAGCAATGTAGAATTGGCTAATGTACCTTCTGTATATCGGGATATAAAAAAGATGATCCCTGAAATGGAGGGCCCAAGCTATGATGAGTTCGTTGAAAGGATTTTTACGTAAACTGTACACTGTCCTGAACAAGTCCGCCCATCTCAGATGTGCTTAAAATGCTCTCATTTATCTATTTCTTATAGCAAAATATCAGAAATAGCGGCCTCGAAGTGCGGTAATCGTTCCTCCGGGGGGCATTCGCGAAGACAGTACGGGCAAACCCACCTATCTCGCAGATCAAATCGACGGTCGCCTTACAATACTTCGTTTGCGATAACGGACCTGTTTTAACAGCCTATCTCTCTCTACTACCGAATCAATGATCACAGCTCATAGCTATTGAAAAACAGAGGTAAATATTGGGAGGTGAATAGGAAGGAATTTTATGGGGCTAAAGGCAATGGATTGGGTCACCCCCGGGCGTCAATGGTGAAAGCGTGAAAGGATCCGTTTGGGGGGACCCTTGGGCTATAATCGCGGGAGGAAAGGGAAAATTAGGAATTTGGAATTTGGAATTTGGAGTTTGGAGTTTGGAGTTTGGAATGAAGGAATGAAGGAATGAAGGAATGAATCCACACCTCAGCTGGGTATTATGGACAATGCACTTAAGCAGTTCTTCGAGCATGCCCTGAGCGTGCGTCGAAGGTTGCCTTAAGCAGTTCCCCGAGCGTAGCCGAGGGGCGTTTCAGCCTATGAAAAAACTCATTTTAAACCCGCAACTCGTCTCGGCTC